>JALQUQ010000116.1 GCA_023263735.1 Paracoccaceae bacterium
GATGGTCTCTCTCGCTCCCTCCCTCTCTGTCTGCCTGTCTGTCTGTCAATCTGTCTGTCTGTCTGTCTGTCTGTCTGTCTGTCTGTCTGTCTGTTTTGCTGTCTGTCTGTCTCGCTGTCTTGGCACCGGTTGCATTCTGAAGTGCGGCCGCGATGGCCCCTGAAATGCCCAGCATGCGCCCCTTGGCCCCCGCGAAATAGGGCGCGATCGAGGTGGCATACAACGGCGCCCCAGACCAAAGCACATTGGCTGCGGCCTCCAGATCCTTGGCGCCGAAATCCGGGGTCCACCCCAGCAGAACGGCATCGACCGCACCGCCTTCCTCCGGTTCGCAAACGGTGACACCCGTTTCGCGCAGAGGCTTTTTCGTGCCTTCTGCACCCAAAACCATGATGCGCTTATAGCCTTTGGCCGACAGGGCATTGGCGGCGACCGTTGCGGGCGTCAGGATATGGCCTTGGGGAAAATCCAGCCCGGCCGCCGCCATCAGCGGGTAATAGTGATCCGGCGGAAAGAAGGTGCCGTTGGTATAGGCCATGACCGCAAGCCCACGGCTTTTCGCGGTCTCTACCGCATTGACGGCACCGGGCAGCGCCGCATAGGCCCCGGTTCCCTTGTCCAGCATGGCCAAAGTGCCGTCGATATCAAACACCAAGGCGCGAAGAGCATTCTGCATGTGGATCACATCCCTAAAGAAACGGAGAAACCGGGTTTCGAGAGCTTGAACCCGGAAACCTCGGGCCGTTTGGTCAATTCGCTGACCAGATATTTCAGTGCCCGCCGATCCGGGTTGTATTGGGTTTGCGCCGGTCCGGCCGCGATCATGGCATCCACCTGATCCGCAGGCATCACGGCGCGCAGCAGGAATTCCTCATCCGAATACCCCTTGCCGATCTTGGCCCGAAGTTCGTCTAGCGATCCCATTCGGGGCTCTTCATCCAGCTCCTTGGCCCGTTTCGAGCTGCGGATACGGTCTTCGACCTCGGCATTCATCGGCATGGCGGGGGCACCAAACCGGCCCAGAACATACCGGGTGACCTCGTCGGGCACCGTCTCATAGCGCTTGCCAGACAAGACGTTCAACAGGGCCTGCGATCCGACAAGCTGCGAGAACGGCGTCACCATGATCGGATAGCCCAGATCGGCGCGCACCTGTTCAACCTCCTCCAGAACCTGCGGCAACAGGTGAAGGCGCTTCATTTCGGCCAATTGCCGCTTCATGGTGCCCATCATGCCACCGGGCATCTGATGGCGGAAATAGCTGCGATCAAATTCACCCGGGGCGCCCATGGTCAGGCCTTCTGCCTTGGCTACGGTCTGGAACCACGCGTCCATTTCGGCCACGGCCTCATCATCGACATCAACCGTGATCCCCAGATCGCGCAGATTGCGCAAGGTCGGCACCATGCCGGGTTGCCCCGTTCCATTGGCCGCAGCCGAGGCCGAAGTGTGCAGGCTATCAATGCCAAGGCCCGCAGCGGTGGCATAGCTGAACGGGGCAAGCCCGATCGTGCAATGCGAATGGAATTCAAACGGCAAGGTTCCGATCGCCGCACGAATGGCGGGGATCAACGTCTGGGCCCGTTCTGGCGTGACCAGACCGCCGGGGTCTTTCAGATACAGGCGGTCGAATTTCCCGCCCTGGGTCAGGTTCCGCGCGGCATCGGCAAAATGCGCATCATCATGCATTGGCGACAGTGTGAAGGTCAGGGCCGCAACGATATCCCCGCCCCCCGCTTTTCGGGTCAGGTCCGCCATGGTGCGCATGGCGGGCACATTGTTCATCGGGTCCATGACCGCAAAGCGATCAATTCCATTACGAACCAAAAGGCCAAAAGCGAATTCCATCAGCTCATGGCTCGCCACTTCCCAACTGATGAAACGCATGCCCGTCGTCAGAAAGCTGAGCTTGGTCCGAGGTGCAGCCTTGCGGAACAGGCGCAGCCGCTCCCACGGGTCTTGTTTGGAAAAGCGGACGGCCACGGCCATGTGGGTCGAGGTGGTGAAATCGATGGCGTCAAAGCCAATGCGATCCATGGTCGGCGCAATACCCACCATCATCGAGGTGTCCAACCCCGTGGCCCCCCAATTCGATTGGTTGCCATCGCGCACCGTGGTGTCGATCAAACCGATCCGGGTCATTTCGTGCCTCCTGACAGGCTGGGCAAAACCCCGGCCAGATAATTGGTATCCACACCGCCCTTTTGAAATGCAGGGTCCGACAGAATGACCTGATGCAGCGGGGCGTTGGTGCTGACCCCTTTGACAGCCATGGCCTGCAAGCAGCGCGACAGCAGGCGCACCGCATCTTGCCGCGTGTCCCCATGCGCAATCAACTTGGCCATCAGACTGTCGTAAAACGGCGGGATCATTGCGCCGCTGTCGATATGGGTATCAACACGCAGGCCCGGCATCGCGGGAAACCATGCCAAGGTCACGCGGCCGGGGCTGGGCCGGAAATCCTGCGCCACATCTTCGGCATTCAGACGGCATTCCACCGCAGCGCCCCTGAACACGATGTCAGACTGACGCAGACCCAGACTGCGCCCTTCGGCAATGGCGATTTGCAACGCGATCAGATCAAGACCGGTGATCGCCTCGGTCACCGGATGTTCGACCTGAACCCGGGCATTCATTTCCAAAAAGTAAAATTCGTTCCGCGTGACATCGACCAAAAATTCCACGGTGCCCAAGGACCGATAGCCAATGTGACGGGCAAATTTGACAGCCGCTTCCAAAAGGCCTGCGCGCAAAGTGGGATCAAGATGGGGGGCCGGGGCCTCTTCGATCAGCTTTTGATACCGGCGCTGAACCGAACAATCGCGCTCGCCGGCATGCAGCACCTGATCGGCTTCGGCGATGATCTGTACCTCGACGTGGCGCCCGCTTTCGACAAAACGCTCCAGATAAACGCGTCCATCGCCAAAGGCGGCCTCGGCTTCGGTGGTGGCAAGGTCGAACAGCGAGGCCAGATCTTCGGCCCGGGTGACCTGCTTCATCCCTTTGCCACCGCCGCCCGATACGGCCTTGATCAACAGGGGGTAGCCAACCTTTTGTGCAACCGCGACCGCTTCGGCCAACGATCCGGCAGTGCCGCCCGGAACCACGGGAACCCCGGCCGCGATGGCATGCTGGCGTGCTGTCAGTTTGTCCCCAACCGCGCCAAGGTTTTCAATGGTCGGCCCGATAAAGATGATCCCAGATTTCGCGCAAGCCTCGGCCAGACTGCGGTTCTCCGACAAAAAGCCATATCCCGGATGCAAGGCATCGCATCCCGTCCCAAGCGCGGCCTGCACAACCGTCGCAACCTTGAGATAGCTATCGCGCGAGGCGGACGGCCCAAGGCAGACGACCCGGTCGGCCAATCTTGCTCCAAGGCTTTGGCGATCTGCTTCCGACACACCCAAGACCGTTTCGATCCCCAATTCCTTGGCGGTTCTTAGAATGCGCACGGCGATTTCGCCGCGATTGGCGATAAAGATGCGTTTGATCGCGGTCATCTCAGACGGGCTCGACCTTGATCAGCGCTTGGCCGTGTTCGACCAATTCGCCATTCTTTGCAACGATTTGGGTCACGCGCCCGGCAACGCCTGCACTTACGGAATTCATCAGCTTCATCACTTCGATGATCCCGATGACCGTATCGGCCTCGACCAGATCGCCCGGCTTGACGAACGGGTCGGCCCCGGGGCGTGGGGCGTGCCAAAAGGTGCCCAACAATGGGGCCGGAACCTCGGACCCGCCGCCCGACGCCACCACGGGGGCGGAAACGGTTGCAGGTTGTGCGACTGGGGCCTGAGGGGCCACCGCCGGAACCGGCGCGGCAACGGGGGCAGCGGCAGAAACGGGCGCAGCGGCCAAGGGAGCACCTTTGCGCAACTCAAGCTTCAGGTCGCCCATTTCCAGCTTCAGTTCATTGAACTGCGATCCATCCACCAGTCTGAGAATTTCATCGATTTCCGACTTTGTGAGCATCGCCACCTCCTCTTTGAGTTGGCACGACCCTAAGGCGCGAAGGGTGATCCGCTCAATCTGGTGGCGTCGTGATTTCACCCTGTGAAATCTGCGCGCTAATCAAGCGGCGGGAAATCTCGGCGGCAGAGGCCAGCGCTTTGGGTGCCAAAAGGGCAATGGCCTTTTCGCGCTTCAAAACCCGTCGGGTCCACGTGATATTCAGGGTTCCCGGAACATGGTGGCCCAAGCGAATGGGCACGCCGAGGGAATCGCGGCCATCATCGGCGACGGCGCGGCCTTCATCGAAATTTCCGCCGAAATCCGGATCGCGCAATCCAAACCCAAGGGCGCGTGTTTCCGCCAGCATTTGCGCAACATAGGCGGCACTTTGGGCCAGCCGATTTCCGGGTCGATCTGATCGGCGCAGGGATTCCAACACCGCCTCCCGCACGGGCGCCTCGCAAAACGACACAAAGGCACGCCCCGAAGCGGACCGCAGCATGTTGACCTCAAACCCCAGCGGGCCCAGCGCGATGTTATCGAAATAGGTCCGCCCCGAATTGGTTTCGATGACGGCCATATGAGTCAATCGCGGCACCGCCAGAACCGAGGGCCATTCGATTTCCTTGGTCAATTGCGCCAGAACGGGGGAGGCCACTTCGACCAACTGATTTTCACGCCCCATCCGCCCAGCCAATTCGGCAAGGGAATATGACGGCACCCATGCCTCGTCGGCCAGCCGTTGCCAGACAACCCCCGATTCGAGAAGGGTTTTCAAAATCCGCAGCAGCGAAGCCTTTGGAATGCCAGAAAGCCGGTGCAAATCGGCCAGACTCAGCGCCCCCGACCCCTGAAGCAGCTGCAACACCTCGATCCCGCGGGCCAAGGCATGAATGGATTTGACCTTCATGGAAACCTCGTTTCACTTGATGAAACGGTGCAACAGCCCGCCCCTTGGCGCAAGCCTTGCGCGATAGCGTTGCATCATTTGCCAAGGAGAAACACATGAGCGATCAAATGGAGCATCACACCGGGGGCTGCCAGTGCGGGGCCGTTCGCTATGAAACGACGGGCCTGCCCTCCAAGGCTGCGGTCTGTCATTGCCGTTATTGCCAAACGCGCACCGGATCGGCCTTTGGCGTTTCGGCCTATTTTCCCAAAGAGGCGGTCAAGATCACCGGACCCTTGACCGATTATTCCTTTGTCACGGAATCGGGGCGCCGGTTCACCACCCGCTTTTGCCCCACCTGTGGAACAAACGTTTTCTGGTCGCTGGAAATGTCTCCGGACCTGATCGGCGTTGCTGCGGGCACGTTCGATCCGCCAACCTTCTGGTTCCCGATTTCCCGCGAAATCTTTACCCGGTCGGCGGCGCCCTTTGTGCACACGGATTTGCCCGAAAAATCTGAAACCACCGCAAGCTATAACCCGGTCGCAGAGGATCGCCCGCAAATGCGCGGCTAGGGCGGCTTCGCGCTTGACACTAGTTGCATATGCAACCATAAAAATTGTAAAATCGCAGATGCAACAAAAGGATCCGATGGCCACGGGGTCTGTGGCCTTGCGGTTCAAATATTGAATGTCTGCAAGACATTGCTGGGCAAAGGAGTAGACCATGCTGCAAGATCGGTATTCGCTGGCCTTTACCCTGTATCCCTATCAACGCTCTGCCGATCAGGACAGCGCGGCCCCCGTGCATCACCCTGTGGTCATCATGGGGGGCGGGCCGATCGGCATCGCAACCGCGCTGGATCTGGGGTTGCAGGGCATTCCGGTCGTTGTGCTTGATGATCACGAAGGGGCGGGGGTCGGCTCCCGTGCCATCTGTTTTTCCAAACGCACCTTGGAAATTGCCCATCGTTACGGGTTTTCCGAACCGCTGCTGGACAAGGGGGTGGTCTGGAACCTTGGCAAGGTCTTTCACCGGGACAGCAAGGTTTATGAATTCAACCTGCTGCCAGAATCCGGGCATCGGTTCCCGGCGTTCATCAACATGCAGCAACCCTATTTCGAAAAGTATCAGGTCGACCGTGTCCGGCAAGCACAGGCAGAGGGTGCGCCGATTGATCTGCGGGGGAAAAATCGGGTTCAGTCGGTGGAGGTGCATGACGACCACGTCGATCTGACCATCGAAACCCCCGAAGGACCCTATCAGATCTCGACCGATTGGCTGATCGGATGTGACGGGGCCTCCTCGCCCTTGCGCAAGATGCTGAACCTCGATTTCGAGGGCCGCGTGTTCCAAGACAGCTTTCTGATCGCTGACATCAAGATGGAAGCCGAGTTCCCGACCGAACGTTGGTTCTGGTTTGAACCCTCATTCAAGAACTCCGGCGCTTCGGCGCTTTTGCACAAGCAGCCCGATGGTGTCTGGCGGATCGATTTTCAGATCGGCTGGAATGTGGATCGACAAGAGGAACTGAAGGAAGAAAATGTCCGCCGCCGACTAAAGGCCATGTTGGGCGACAAGATCGATTTCGAATTGGTCTGGACATCAATCTACACCTTTCAATGCCGTCGGATGAAAAGCTTCCGTCACGGGCGGGTGTTGTTTGCCGGGGATTCTGCGCATCAGGTTTCCCCCTTTGGCGCGCGGGGCGCGAATTCGGGCCTGCAAGACGTGGACAATCTGGGATGGAAACTGGGCATGGTGGTGCGCGGCACCGCGCCTGATCGATTGCTTGACAGCTATAACGAAGAACGCGTCTTTGCCGCCGATGAAAACATCCTGAACTCCACGCGGTCGACGGATTTCATCACGCCGAAATCGAAACTGAGCCATCTGTTCCGCAATGCGGTCCTTGATTTGGCGGCCAATCACAGCTTTGCCCGCCAAATGGTCAATTCCGGCAGGCTCTCGGCACCCTGCACCTATGACGGGCTGTCGCTGAATTCGCCCGACAAATTGCCCGATGCCCCGGCCAGAACGCGGCCCGGTGCGACCTGCCCCGATGCGCCGGTGGGTGACGGATATCTGCTGGATCATCTGGGCGGCGGGTTCACCCTGCTCGCCCTTGGGACCGAAATTCCGGAATCGGTGACGATAGACGGGATTGGCCTGACGTGCCTGTCGTTGCCAACCGATGCCGATCAAAGTCTGGCGGCACGGTATCTGGGGGCTGCGCCATCTGCCGTTTATCTGATCCGCCCGGATCAACACGTTGCGGCGCGCTGGCCGACCTTTGATGAAACCGAGATCACCGCTGCACTGCGCAAGGCCTGCGCCAAGGGGAACTGAATGACCCAACTGATCACCACACCAAACATTCCCGACGCAGACGGGTTTTATGCCGAATTGATTGCCCTGCACGATGGCCTGACCGATGACGAAAGCGCCGCCCTGAATGCGCGCCTGATCCTGCTTTTGTGCAATCACATCGGCGATCGCGCTGTTCTTGCTCAGGCGATGGCGCAGGCCATTGCGGCGCATACCAACAGGGATCAGAAATAGCACAGGCCGTGATGTCGCCCTTTCTGGCGGATTGGCTTCGACCTTGATGCCGACCAATTTTCCCGCGAAAATGACAGGAGGCGCTCTGTAGGGGTGCTTTGAGGACGGCCCAGATCTTAGCCCTGCAAAACCCAAAGGCGCATGGCAGTTGCAATGCGCCCACCACATAGGCCCCCAGATGCGCAACCCGCCCGGCCCCTATCCGACCCTGTGGCAAAGCACCTGTGTTTGGGCGCGGATCGCGGCATTGTCGTTTGGGGGGCCCGCCGGTCAGATCGCAGTCATGCACCGCATTCTGGTCGAGGAGAAACGCTGGCTGGGCGACGCGCGCTTTTTGCACGCTTTGAACTTTTGCATGATTTTGCCCGGACCCGAGGCGCAGCAACTGGCCACCTACATCGGCTGGCTGCTGCATGGCGTGCGCGGGGCCCTTATTGCCGGGATACTCTTTATCCTTCCCGGTGTGGTCGCGATCATGGCGCTGAGCTGGATCTATGCCCTGTTCGGCACCATCGATCTTGTGGCCGGGCTCTTCTTTGGGCTGAAGGCCGCGGTCTTGGCCATCGTTGTGCAGGCCGTCGTGCGTGTCGGCCGACGCGCCCTGAAAAACACCGCGACGCGCACCGTAGCCGCAGCATCTTTTGCCGCCATCTTCTTTCATGGC
>JALQUQ010000117.1 GCA_023263735.1 Paracoccaceae bacterium
GACAGGTTCTGCCTGGTCCAATGATGAATGGCGTCAAACGCCGCGCGGTCACCGTGGTAAACAGACAGGACCAAGCCAAATCCCTGACCTTCGGAATGGCTGGCGCCCGATTGCAGGTGATCGATCACCCGCCCATCTTTCCCCAGAAAGGCGTCTTTCCATGCGGCCCATGAGGCGTCGTGCAGGGTCATTGCCATAGGAGTACCCCCGGCCCGCGCCGCCTTGGTCCATTCCGCAGCGAGGACCATACCAGAAAGAAAACGGCGTCTGTTCATTGTTTTACTCGATGACACTCGGGCGACAAAGCCGGTCTTGCCCTCCTTGGGGCAGATCGACCGCGCTGGGGGCTTGCCAGACAGCCTAGGGGCATTTGCCCAAGAATGAACTGGCGCACTCCACCATAGGTGGGGCATAGTGAGGTGGTCTCTATCAGGAAACGAATATGCGTAAGAACGCCCTCACTGGCCTGAGCCTTGACAAGGCCTTTCTTGGTTTCATGGTTCTTGGTGCGTTGGTGTTTTTTGGAGTGACGATCTTCTTTATCAGCAACCGCGTGGCGGACCTGCGCGACGATACCATCCGTTCGGTTGTCGAAGTTCGCGGCGATCACATTGCGTTGGACATCGTCAACCACCTTGAAGGGCATTGGGCCGATCTTGAGGCTTTGGCGACGGTGCTTCCGTTTTCGGACAAGGCCACCTTTCGCAGTCTCTTGACACGAGAAGTGTCTGACGGCGCGCATATGTACTGGGCAGCTTACACCGATGTGCAGGGCAATGTTCTGATCGCCTCGCGTCAGCAGCGCGAAGGGGAAAACGTTTCGTCCGAGGGGTGGTTTCAACAATCCAAGGCGGGGCCGATCATAGGCTATGCCCAAGACGCTGATGGGCGCGAAATGATCGTGATGACCCAGCCCATTCCCGCAACCGGCCAGATCGCCGCCGGGCTGGTGTCTTTTCATTTTCGACCCGAATGGTTCGAGGCAAAAGTGCGTGACACTGCGCACAGCTTGGGTCTGGAGATTGTGGCCTTTGATGCGCGGGGTCTGCCGGTTCTGCACAGCTTTGCTTTCTCTCCAAAGAATATTGGCAATATCTCGGTTCAAAACGCACTTGCGGGTCAGCGGGCCACGACGATTGAATCCTGGGTTGATTTGGGAATGCGCTATGCCATGTCGATCCCGGCACTGCCGGCCTCTGCCTTGCCCACCATCGGCTGGCGTCTGGTCGTTTTGACCCCGACCGATCAGTTCACGGCGGAAACCTCGAGATTGCAGGTCGCCTTGTCCGAGATTTTGGGTGCGGTTGCCTTGATCCTTTTGGTCATGTCGGTTGCGTTCATCCGCATTTTTCTGGTGCCGATCCATCGGCTGGTCATGAATGCCCATGACATTGCCGATGGGGGCGAGGTCTTGCCGCTGGAACATCACCGAACGACCGAGTTGTCGCTGTTGTCATCCGCACTTGCGCGCCTTCAGGGCCGAATGCTTCGGGCTGAAGACCGGGTGGTCGAGTTGGAACAGAAATTGGCGCAAAAACCTAGCGACGACCCGCGTTAAAGGAAAGTCGCCGCGCCAAATCCCTGAAAAGGGCCGAACCCCTGACAGAGATCACGCCGGGGGCATCGCCTTCGGTATAAAACCGCATCGTCATGGCCCGCAACTGGGTGTCATCCGGGATGAGTTCCACACGCACCCCATCGGCGGATGTGCCCAAAACAAGCGCTTTGACATCCCCGACGCCACGAATGTGCAGAACCCCTTCGGTTCCCATTGCGATGTCATGGCCCCGAATTCGGGCTGTGTCGCGGGTAAGACTGGCCAGCCAAACGGTGCCCGACCATGTTTCCGAAACAAAGCGCGCCCGCTCTGGCGTGTCGGCAATGTGGCGTTCGCGCCGGGGAAGTTCGATGCAGGCCAGCACCGTCATCGACAGCACGATCACATTGTAGATGGTCCAGAACAGGATGACGATCTTGCCTTCGCCCGCGTCATAGAAGGCAAAGCGATCCGAAAAGATGCCGATCAAAAGGCCGACGATCGTCAATCCCAAACCGATCAGGAATGGGCGCATCAGTTGCCATTGCACGACGACCTTGCTGCGGTCACCGCCCTTTGCCGTGACTTTGAACCCGTGACCATGTGGCTTGATCAGGCCCAGCACGGCGGCAGCGGTAATCGGGACGGCGCCAAGCAATTGGGTGACATCGTTCAGGATCGGTATGATCCCCCCCCGTGAGACGAGAGAGATGGCCATCAGGGACCACAGGTAATACGGCCCGAAGTAACGGATGACATCGACCAAAGAGGCATTGACGACAATCACGTTGAAGAACCAGTAGAGCAACGGAAAGTAGATCGCGGCCAGTCGGAAACTGAACGACGACAGCCAAAAGATCACGCTGTCGGCCACGCTCCAGCGGTCGCGCAAACGCAATCCGCTGTTGCCAAAAGGGCCGTAATCACTGCGGGCGATCTGCATCAGACCAAGGCACCATCGGGCGCGTTGCGTCACGTATTCCTTGAGCCCTTCAGGCGCCAACCCCTCGGTGAGCGCTTCGTTCAGATAGACCGTCTTCCAGCCATGATCTTGCAACACCAGGGTCAGCATGAAGTCTTCGGTAATGCTTTCGGTGGGAAAACCACCGATTTCGGCGACAGCGCGAAAACGCATGACCGACGATGTGCCACAGCAAAAGGCAACGCCCCATGCGTCGCGTGACGGTTGGACATGGTCAAAGAAAAAGCGCTGTTCGTCCGGGTACGATCGACTGAGCCCCAGATTGTGCTGAATGGGGTCGGCGTTGAAAAAGTGCTGCGGAGTCTGCACCAGACCCACCTGAGGGTCATGAAACAGCGACAGGCTCCGCGAGAGAAACCCCTGATGGGGCACGAAATCTGCGTCCAGCACGGCCAGATAGTCTGGCGGATTTTCTTGCTGCGCCAGCATCCGAACCGCATGGTTGATATTGCCCGCCTTGGCCCCCTTGTTGTCGGGGCGCGTGACATATTCCACGTTTTGTGCCGCGCAATAATCACGCAGCCACGGGCGCTTGCCATCGTCCAGAATATAGACGGTCTTGTCAGGATAGTGCAGCGATTGCGCACCGATGATCGTCCGCTCCAGCACCTCCAGGTCTTCGTTATAGGTGGCGATCAGGATTGCCACATGCGGCCTGTGGGGCGTGCCATGCTCTGGCTTTTCCCACCATTTGAAATTCTGATCGACCTCGGATGATCGCTCCTTGGTGCGTGACATCATCAGATAGGAACTGAACGAGCCCAGCATGGCCATGAATTCGATCAAGAGAAACGACCAGCTTGCCAAGGCATCGACGGTCAGGCCAATCGGCGCCACCGTCTCGGTCGCCCGCCAAAAGATGTAGCGCAGAGCCAAGAGGGCCGAGATCCCGAAAATCAGGGCCCGGTGTGGGTTGCTGTTCGGATCGGCATATATCTTGACGATCATCGAGATGGCCCAAACCAGCGCGATAAGCACGAAGGCCGATTGCAGATCGCCGAGAAACGGCATCACGCCCCCCAATCAGAAATAGCCGCGCAGCCAGTCCAACGGACGAACCTCAAAGAAGGCGCGGCCCGTGCGACCGATGGCGCAACGCAGTTCAGGATGATTGGCAAGTTCGGGCAAGACCAGCAGAACGTCGGCCCGTTCCAGATGGCGCGGGCTTGGCGCGATGGCCAGAGAGTCATAAACCGCCGTCGCCGAAGTGCCCGCCAGTCGCGAAACGGTTCCGGTAAAGACTTCGCCACTGCCATCGAAACGGAAAGTCGCCGTCGATCCGGGTTGCAGACGGTTGTAGACGGTTTGGGTCACCGAGAGGGTGATAAAGGCGCTGCTGCAATCGGCAAGACGCACCACCGTATCGCCACGCTCGACATGCGACCCGGTAACAGCCCGATTTTCCCAGATGACCCCGCTGACCGGCGCTTTGATTGAGGCAACCCCCATGCGGCCGACGCGGATCTGTTCCTGATCGATGCGGCGCTTGATCGCGGCCAATTCGTCGGTCGCCGTTTGCAAGTCTGTCTGCAAATAGGCCAGATCATGCCGGATTTCATCGCCCCGCTGTTCGGAATAGGGCGCGTCGTTGTAACCGCCGACGATGAAAACACCCAGTTCGGCACCTTCCAGGATGATCTTGAGGCGTGCCACCTCTTCCCGCGCCAGACTCAGGGCAATGGCATCCGACACCTGACTGCCCGAAGCGCGAATGCGCAGCCGCACATTTGCCTCATCAAGGCGCGCGTGAAGTTCCTTGATCGACAACTCTTGGTAACTGTCACTGCGTGTCAAAAGCACGGCCGCTTCGGCCTGCAGTGCGGCCTGCCGACTTTCAATGTCTTGAATGCGGATCAGCATCTGATCGCGTTGCAGGATAAGATCGTCCAAACGCACGGAATCGGGGTTCGGGTCCACGATCGTTGCTAGGGTGTCACCCTCTCCAACCGCCGACCCAAGGGCGCGATCTGCATCCCGCAAGTCGCCTGCAATGGGGGTGCGCACCTCTACCACTTGGGCGTTCAGCACGGCATCAGCGCTGGCGCCTGCCATCTGCTCGGAAACGATGACCCAAAGAGCCGCACAAATTACCAAAACGCCAATCACAACTCGCGAAAAACGCATGTCAACCTCAAATGTCCAAGCCATGACCTAATCTGGTCGGGCGCAGTTTGCTTTTAGACGGGACAGACATAGAAGTCTTGAAAGACTCAGGCTATTCGTTCACCCTGAATGGATACTAAGGACCTATACGTAAGTATGATGAAATCTCAGGCTGACGCTTACGGCAATCCCTTTCTTCACGCACAACCCAGAGAAAAGGGGAGTGTGACTGGCACGCTGATAAAGATACCCTCGACCATCGTCGCGGTTGAGGTCGATTGGCGCTTTTTGGCCAATGGCAAGAGCGAAATCGTTCCCGCAGGCTCTCTCGTACAGGTCAAAGGGGCGGCAGGCCGTATCCAGAGTTTTCTGTTCGCCGAGGAGGGAAGCGTTCAGGGCCCCCTGCAAACCGCAATTCAGCTTGGGGTTGGCCTGGGTGCTTGGGCGCCCAATCGGTCACGCAAGCTTTCGCGTGTCTCGACGGCTGTGATTGCACTGGCCACGCTGACGATTCTGGGCTTTCTGGGGTCGATCAGCCCAGAACTTGGCCTTTGGTCGCGGCCCGCCCGGATTGAGCTTTTGGTGACGCTTGGCTTGGGCTGGGCCCTTCTTTGCCTGATCGCCATTTACGGACTTGGCCCGCAGAAATCGGTCCGCCGACAAAGCCTGAAAATCCCCGCACCGCGAGAGCCGTTGCCGGGCAGCTAAACGCTGTTTCTGGTCTGCCCAACGGTATCATGGTCTGGGTTGACCGTACCATATTTTGCCAGATGGGCCGAACGAAAGGCGACAGGCGGCCATTTGCGCGCGGCCACATTTTCGGCATGCCCTTTTGGGTCAGGCTGTTTCGTCGGGTTGGCAGGAGTCTTTCAGGCAGATGGCGATTTCCTCCTGAGTCTTGCGCCATACGGCCAAGAGATCGGGCAAAAGCGCGTCGGCGGCACTTGCCTCCTCTCGACGGTAGAGGGATTCCAGTTCCTTCAACATTCCACGCAGGTCGGTTGCACCCAGAACGGCGGCGGATCCGGCCAGTTTGTGAACCGCGTCAGCCCGTGTTTTCGGCGTTTCTGTCACCCAGTCGGGGGCCGTGACGCGCGCGATCAAACCTTCCCCCTCTTTGCGGAAGGATCTGAGCAATCTACAAGCCTTATCCGCGCCGATTTGTTCGGACAGATCCGCTTGAACAAGCGCGATGCTGGGTGGGGGTTCAACGGGCATGGGCCCTGCCGCATCCTTGACCACGGCTGTCATGGCCGCCCGCAACGAGTCCATCGACAACGGTTTCAGCAAAGTGCTGGTAATCCCTGCGGCCTGAAAACGTGCAGCATCCTCGGGCAGGGCATGCGCGGTCAGCGCGATGATGGGCGTCGTCTGGTTTGGCCCCTTGGTGTCGCGAATGATCCGGGTTGCCGCCACCCCGTCCAATTCCGGCATGCTGATGTCCATCAGGATAATGTCGAACTTTGACTGGCTCGCGCGGCGCACCCCTTCTTTGCCATCATGGGCTTCCACGACCGAATGGCCACATTTCTGCAGCATGTCGCGGGCAACCAGCAGATTGATGTGATTGTCCTCGACCAAAAGCACAGTGAGCGGAGAGATTGGGGCCAATGTGGTGATCGATTCAGGCTTCGCCTCGGCCAATTCAGCGATCTGATGACCCAACCGACGTTGCTCTCCAATCGGCAGGCGAACCCAAAAGATGCTGCCCTCACCGGGTTCGCTGTCAACACCGATCTCGCCCCCCATCGCGCGGACCAGACGCCGTGAAATGGCCAAACCGAGTCCGGTTCCATTGGCCTGACGGCTGTAGCTGCTGTCAAGGGTCCGGAATTCCTCGAATACGGCTTCAAGATCTTTCTCGGCGATGCCGATCCCCGTATCGATCACCCGGAATTCGACCTGATCACTGTCGGCGATCACATCACATTCCACACGAATTTCACCGTGACGGGTGAACTTGTTGGCATTGCCGACAAGGTTCAGGATCACTTGGCGAAGCCGCAGCGCATCGACCCAGATGTGCGTGGGCGCGGAAAACGTGTCACAGAAGATCTTGTTTCCATTCCCCTCGATCACATGGCGCTGGCTTTCGACAAGCTCTTGCAAAAGGCCTGACGGGTCCACCTTGGATGGGCGGAGTTCCAGTTGCCCCGCCTCGGCCCGCGACATGTTGAGCACGCCATTGACATGGTGCAGCAAAAGCGAGGCCGACGTATTCATGGCCGAAAGGTATTTGTCCTGCTCTGGCGACAGCTTGGTGCCTTTCAACAGCTCGATGGTGCCCAGAATACCATTCAGGGGCGTGCGCATTTCATGGCTCATCACTGCCAGCAATTCGGCCTTGGCCTTTTCGCCGGAAACGGCGCTGTCACGGGCGCGGATCAACTCTTGTTCTGCGGCGACCCGGTCAGAAATATCGCGGATGTAAGAGACGAAGATCTCTCGACCGCCATGATTGGTTGAGGAAAGCGACATTTCGACGGGAAAGATCGTTCCGTCCTTGCGCCGCGCCTCCATACGGACAAGCCCCTTGCCAACGACATGACGGGTGCGGAATTCGCGGTAACGCTTCATCCCATAGGCATGGGCCTGTTTCATGTGGTCGGGAACCAACAGGGTTGCCACATCGGATTCAAGCGCTTCATAGCGGGAATAGCCGAAAATCCGCTCGGCGGCGCCGTTGTATTCAATGACATTGCCGTCAATATCGGCCGCAATAATCGCATCGAAAGAGGTCGCGATCACCTCTTGCAAACGGTGGTGGGCGTCGCCTGCAGCCCGTTCCGCCTTGGTACTGCGGTGGAACATTGCCAGCAGGATGGCAATGCCAGCGATCAGGGCGACGACAAGGGCCAGGGTCAGATAGCCGATTCGGGCCAAAAGGTGGCCCAGCGTCGCGCGTTGATCGTCGGAATCGTTGGCAAAAAGGCGCACGCCGAACAGAGACGCCTCTCTGACAAGGGGCCGCAATCCAGTCAGGGCGCGATCGATCTCTTTCAACTGCGCGATCAGATCGGCATCTGGCCCATCAATCGCGGGAATATAGCGTTCCAGCGTGGCGAATACGACATCCAGGTTGTGGGTCACATTGGCGTCGGTGCGCAGACCGTTAAACTGTTGACCTTCGCGCAGCAATTTGATGCGGCTGTACAGGACGTTAAACCGATTGCGCACATCCCTCAGGTTCGGATCGTTCAAATCTGAGGCGGCGTTTACCGACACCAGCAATGCAAACAGCTCAACTTCGGTCTGGGAAAGCGACCACTGCATGGTATCAGAGTTGGCTGCCGCAAAGGCATCAACCTCTTTCCACACACCATTTGCCAAAATGACGATCGAAATCGCGCACAGCACCACC
>JALQUQ010000118.1 GCA_023263735.1 Paracoccaceae bacterium
GGCGGGCTGTTCGGCCCCGGCTCCCGCGGTGGGGCCTTTGTCGGCCGAACTGTCGGAGACCGAGTTGTCGCTGGTTTTGACCGATGGCACGACCTGCCGGGCCGATTGGCGGCAATCGCCGAACGGCCGGTTTGACGCCTGTGGGCCCGGGTTTGGCTATGCGGTGACCGAAGTTGCGAACCCCAATCTTTTGCGCAAATTCTGGGTCGAAGCGGCGACGGCGCTTGGCGCAGCCGGTGCCGTGCCGCCGATGGCCGAGGTGGTGATCACCGATGCCAGCGGGCGGGATCATCTTTTCGTTTCGCCCGTCCCCTTGAACTGACCCTTCGATTTTCAAAACTGCCGGAGATTTCAGATGGCCCCTAAATTTGGCACCAGCGGATTGCGTGGGCTGGTTGTAGAACTGACACCGGAATTGATTGCCGATTACACGCGGGCCTTTCTGACGGCCTGTCCCTTTGGCACCGGTCTTTGGGTGGGGCGCGATCTGCGGGAAAGCTCGCCCCTCTTGGCCGAGGTCGTGATCGAGGCGGCCTTGGGCGAGGGGGTGCCGGTTGTCGATTGCGGAGCCGTGCCGACTCCGGCCTTGGCCATGGCCGCGATGGAAGCAGGGGCCGCCGCGGTGATGATCACCGGCAGCCACATCCCGGCTGATCGCAACGGGCTGAAATTCTATGTGCCGTCGGGTGAGATCACCAAGTCGGATGAGGCCGCGATCCTTGCCGCGCTGGAAAGCCCGCCGATTGGGGCGATGGCGCACCGCCGCGCCAATTCGGATGTGGGCGGCGATTGGGCGGCGCGGTATCGCGGGGCCTTTGGTCCGGCCTTGCAGGGGCAAAAGATTGGCGTTTGGGCCCATTCGGCGGTGAGCCGCGATCTGTTGACCTTTGCGGTTGAGGCATTGGGCGCGCGGGTCTCGGTGCTGGGCTGGTCAGAGACTTTCGTTCCGGTGGATACCGAGGCGGTTCCGTCCGAAGTGCGCGCCAAGATGGTGGAATGGGTTCAGGCCGAAGGGTTGGATGCGATCATCTCGACCGATGGCGATGGCGACCGCCCGCTTTTGGCCGATGATCAGGGGCAGGTGGTGCCGGGGGATGTGCTGGGCCAGATCACCGCAAAGCTGTTGGGGGCCGAAACGGTCGTCACCACGGTCAGCGCCAATTCCGGGGTCGATCAGGGCGGTTTTGCCAAGGTCGTGCGGACCAAGATCGGCTCGCCCTTTGTCATCGCGGCGATGGAAGCGGCCGAGGGCAAGGTTGTCGGATACGAGCCGAATGGCGGTTTCCTTTTGGGCTTTGATGCCACGGGGCCGCAAGGTCCATTGCCGAAATTGATGACCCGTGACAGCCTGCTGCCCATCGTTGCGGCGCTGGTCGAAGGCAAACGCGCCGGGTCGATTTCGGCCCGTGTCGCACAGGAACCCGCGCGCTTTACCGTGACGGATCGTCTGGAAAACATCCCGACCGAGAAATCCTTGGCGCTGTTGCAGCGGATCGGGGGCGACGCGGCGGCGTTGCAGGCCTTTATGGCGCCGATCGGGAGCATCACCGCGACCGACCGCACCGATGGGTTGCGCATGACGCTGGAGGGCGGGGATGTGGTGCATCTGCGCCCATCGGGCAATGCGCCGGAAATGCGGGTTTACGCCGAGGCGGGCAGTCCTGCCGCAGCCGGGGATCGGATGCAGGCGGCATTTCGTTTGGTTCAGGCCGAACTGGGCTGAATCCGCCTTATTTCCCCGCAAAACACCCAGTGCAGGCGCTTGCGGGCAAGCCCTGCGCTGGTGTAAAGGTGCGCGTCACCAGATTTAGGGTTAGGAGCGAAGGTCATGGCAGGCCATTCGAAATGGGCGAATATTCAGCACCGTAAGGGCAAGCAGGATAAGGCACGCTCGGCATCGTTTTCAAAGCTGGCAAAGGAAATCACCGTTGCGGCAAAGATGGGTCTGCCCGACCCCGACATGAACCCGCGCCTGCGTCTGGCGGTCAAGGCGGCCAAGGCCCAGTCGATGCCCAAGGATGTGATCGACCGCGCCATCAAGAAATCGCAGATGGGCGATGCGGCCGATTACACCGAAATGCGCTATGAAGGCTATGGCGCCGGCGGGATCGCGATCATCGTCGAGGCGCTGACCGACAACATGAACCGCACCGCATCGAACGTGCGCAGCTATTTCACCAAGGGCGGCGGCAACCTTGGCCAAACCGGCAGCGTCAGCCATGGCTTTGACCGTGTGGGCGCTGTCAGCTATCCGGCAAGCGTTGGCAGTACAGATGATGTGATGATGGCCGCGCTGGATGCTGGCGCAGACGACGTCGAGTCGGATGACGAAGGCCACATGATCTATTGCGCCGTCGAAAGCCTGTCCGAAGTGACGGAAGCCTTGGAAAAGGCTTTGGGGGAATCGACCGAGGCCAAACTGATCTGGCGTCCGCAAACCCGCACCGAAGTTGATCTGGAAACGGCGCAAAAGCTGATGAAACTGATCGATCTTTTGGAAGAAGACGATGACGTGCAGAACGTGACGCACAATTTCGATGTGCCCGAAGATGTGATGGCGCAGCTTTAAGCCTTGCGCATTCCGGCATTGGCATGGGGCGGTCCTTGGGGCCGCCCTTTTGCTTTGGCCGATCCAAAGAAGCGCCGCCACCTGCGGGGCAGGGGCGGCGCTTTCAGAGGCAACCCGGGGGAGGAGATCAGGCTGCTTCGTACTCTGATCCGGTCTTGGCCCCCGTGATATAGGCAACCACATCCTGCCCGTCGGTGTCTTCCTTGCGCAAATTCGCAACGATGCGGCCCCGGCGGAACACGACGATCCGGTCCACCAGATCAAACACCTGCCGCATGTTGTGGCTGATCAGGATCAGGGGCTCGCCCGCCTCTTTCAGGGTGCGGATGATGTTTTCGACCTGCGCCGTTTCCTGCACGCCAAGGGCGGCAGTGGGTTCGTCCATGATGACCAGCTTTGATTTGAACGCCGCGGTGCGGGCGATGGCCACGCATTGCCGCTGTCCGCCCGACATGTTGCGAATGGTGTTCGACAGGCTGGGGATCTTGACCGCCGTTTTTTCAAGGGCGGCCTTGGTGGCCTCAAGCATCGCCTTCTTGTCGAGGATCGAAAAAGGCCCGAGTTTGAACCGGAACTTTTCGCGCCCCAGAAACAGGTTCGAGGGCACGTCCAGATCATCGGCAAGCGCAAGGTTTTGAAACACGGTTTCGATGCCCGCCTCGCGCGCCTTGATCGGGCCATCGAAGGCCTGTTCCACCCCGTCAAAGATGATCTGGCCGCGCGTGGGCTGTTCCACACCGGTGATCTGGCGAACAAAGGTGGATTTGCCCGCCCCGTTATCGCCCATGATCGCCACATGTTCGCCGCGACGCAGGGTAAAGTTCGCATCCGACAGGGCGTGAACCCCACCGTAATGTTTGGTCAGACCGCGGGTTTCCAGAATGATATCCGACATGTGCTTACCCCTTTGCCCGGCCCTGTTGGCGCCACTGGTCCAGAACGACGGCGCCGACGATAATCGCGCCCTTGACCATCTCTTGGTAATAGGCGTCGAGTTTGAGGAAGGTGAACCCCGAGATGATCACCCCAAAGATCAGCGCCCCCAGAACGGTGCCAAGGATCGAACCGCGCCCGCCCTGCAGGGAAACGCCCCCGATGACGGCCATGGCGATGGCATCCAGTTCATACATCATGCCCATCCCGGCCTGCGCGGTCAGGTTTTTTGACGACAGCACGATCGCGGCGAGGGCCGCAAGGATGCCTGCTATGGTATAGACCAGAACCTTGTGATTGTTGACCTTGATCCCCGACATGCGGCTCGCTTGCTCGTTCGAGCCGATGGCATAGCAATGCTTGCCGTATTTCGTCTGGCTGAGGATCAGATGGAACAGAATGGCCAGCGAAACAAAGATCACCACCGGCATCATCCCCTTGCCGATGCTGGCATAACTTTCGGTCGGAAAGGATACCGGGTTGCCGTTCGACCACCACCGCGACGCGCCACGGGCGAAAACCATCATGCCCAAGGTCGCGATAAATGGGGGAATGCGGGTATAGGCAATCAGCGCCCCGTTCACCAGACCTGCCAAAAGACCGCAGCACATCCCCACCACGACGGGCACCAGAACGGGCAAATCCATCGCCCATTCGCCAAAGATGGCCTTGGGATTGGGGTTGCCGTTGACCAAGGCGGTTTGCGCAAAGCTCATGGTGATCATGGCCGTCGCACCGACGATGGACCCCGAAGACAGATCGATGCCGCCAGAAATGATGACCTGCGTCACACCAAGCGCGATGATGCCGACAATCGAAACCTGCAAGATGATGATATTCAGGCGCGGCCAGTTGAAGATGGCGTCAACATTTTCGCGCGTGTTGAACAGGAAACTGTCGCCCATGAACAGTCGGCCGATCAGTTCAAAGGCGGCGGTGATCAGGACCAGCGCAAGAAAAACGTTCAGTTCCGGCGGCTTGGCCTTTTTGGCCGGATCATAGGTCAGCCCCCCGATCCCATGCGATGCTTTAGACATTCAACTTATCTCCCCAAGGCCCGGCAGAGGCTTTCCCCCATCTGCCCGCCCGTGTTCCCCCATTTGGGCAAAAGGGGTGGCGCGCCGCGCCACCCCCTGGTTCGGACCGAATGGTCAGATCAGTTCTTGGCGAGGTAGTCGCCGATGTTGGCGGGGGTGACCAGTTCGAAGGGGATCCAGACCTTTTGGTCGACCGCTTCGCCCTTGCCCAGAGCGACGGCAGCATCCAATGAGCCCGAACCCTGTGCGGCGGCGTTCTGGAACACGGTCACATCCAGATCGCCCGCCTGCATCGCGGCCAAGGCGTCTTGCGTGGCATCGACGCCGCCCACGATGACGTCTTCCATCGAAATGCCAGCCGCTTTCATGGCCTGAATCGCGCCGATGGCCATTTCGTCGTTGTTGGCGATCACGGCGTCAAAGGCGGTGTTGGTCGACAGCCAGTTGGTCATCAGCGACTGGGCCTGATCCCGCGACCAGTTGGCGGTTTGCTCGTCGATGATGTTCAGGGTGACGGCGCATTTGCCGGCGGCCATCACGTCATGAATGTCGGCGGTGCGCTGCACGGCGGCCTGGTTCGACAGTTCGCCCATCATGACATAGACGTTTGCGGTGTCCTTGCCCTTTTCCTTCAAGAGGCGGCAAACCTCGATGGTTTCCAGCGTGCCCGAGTCCACTTCGTTCGAGGCGACAAAGGCCTGATTGTCGGGCAGGGTGTCGATGTTGATCGGCTGACGGTTCACATAAACCAGCGGAACGCCTGCGGCGGCGGCCGCATCGGTCATCGCCTGCGTGGCCGAGGTGTCAACCGGGTTGACGATGATCGCCGATACGCCCGAAGCGATGAAATTGTTGATCTGGTCCAATTGCTTGGCCACATCGTTCTGCGCATCTTCGATCTGAACGCTGACGCCCGTCGCATCGGCATGAGCTTGGATGCCGTTGCGCAGAACGGTCAGAAAGTTGTCATCGAACAGCGCCATCGACACGCCGACGCCATCGGCCATGGCCGTCGTGGACATCAACGAAACAAACCCTGCAACGAGAAGCGATTTCTTCATAGTCTCTCTCCCATGGTGGATGTCCGGACCATCCTTGATCATTCCGGAAAGGCCGATTTGTTGACACGGCCCCGTTATGAAACGCGCGGGTCAGATCGCCCCGCGATGGAAAAACCCATATGCGCTGTCTGCCCCGGTCGGGGGCGAAGGTTGGCCGATCGGCGGAATGCGCGCATGGTCTGCACGCAGGTGCCGAAAGGGCGACCAGCCATGTGTTTCAGTGCAAAGGGGTTCAGCGAGGCCTCCCAACCGACGCTGTGTGGAGAGAACCTGCGTTGATTCCCCGCGCCGCGTCAATTCGGCCATGCGCGTTTCACATCATGCTTGACGAAACAACGCCCGAAGTTCTGACGAAAATAAATCAAAAAGGGTCAGACGGATTCCGGCAGATAAAGATCGGGTTGCAGGAAATGCTGCCCAGCCATGGCCGGAGGGCCGTTGCGCACCGCATCGGCGATGATGGCGATCAGGTCGGCGCACAGCTTGGGCAGGGGGGTTCCGATCACCATGGTGGCATAGCGCGACACAAGCGCCGACCGGCTTTCAGGCGTCAGCTCATTCACGACCAAGGCCACGTCGCCGGGGCTGCGAACCTCACGCAGGGCGGCGATGGCCCCCTCCATCCCGCCGCCCGCGCAATAGATGCCGCGCAAATCGGGGTGACGGCTGAGCAGGTCTAGCGTCGCCTCATAGGTCAATTGCCGGGTTTCAAGGTTGACCAAGGTGTCAAGGATCGTGAACTGCGGCGCATATTCCCTGAAATAGCTGCGGAAGCCGGTTTCGCGCAATTCGTGGCCGTGCCAGCGGTACCCGCCGACGAAAACGGCAATTTTCCCCGCGTCGCGTGTGGTTTGCGCGATGATATGGGCGGCGATCCGGCCGACTTTGATGTTGTTCAGGCCCAGATAATTCTGGCGCACGCCCTGAGCAAAGTCGTTCAGCAGCGCAAAGCAGGGGATGCCGCTGGCATTCAGGCGGAGCACCGCTTCGGTCACTTCGGGATGGGTGACGGCGGTTGCGGCGATGGCATCGACCGATCCGCCAAAGCTTTCCATGAGGCGGGCGAATTCTGCGGGCGATTGCGAGGCCGAAAATTCCATTTGAACCGTGACGCGGACGCCCGCGGCCTGCGCGGCGGCGCGCTCGATCTCGGCCTTGAAGTTCTGGTAAAAGGCCTGCCGTTCCTTGTGCAGAACGATGCCGATGCGCAGGCGCGGCAATTCGGCCTGCACCCGTTGGGCGATCAGCGGGGCCGCGTGATAGCCGATCTTGCGCGCCGCATCATAGACCCGGCGGGCCGTATCCTCGCGCACGGTTTCGCGGGCGTTCAAGACGCGATCGACCGTGGCCGTTGAAACGCCCGCTTCCTGAGCGACATCGTGAATGGTCGGGCGTTTGGCCATGGCGTACACCTTGATGTATTTGCATCATCAGTTTCGCGATCTGTGATGGATAATGATGAAATTTGCAAGCACTCACTAGGTCGTCGCCCAAAGTTGTGGCTATCGCTAGGGCAGGACGTCATGCGCTGCCGTTTCGATGGTTGCGCGAGGGGAGGGAAAATCGACGATGGGAAAACGCGACTACAGTTTGCTGGGGCCCGACGCACGGCGCGCGGTTGAAACCGGGCTGGCCGCGGCCGAATGGTATCATTCCGAAGTGCCCCGCAAAGAGATGAAGGCGCTGATGCAGCGGTCGGACGGCCCGGCGATCCGCGATACGATCATTCTGGTCGCGGCGATGCTGATCTGCCTTGGCCTTGGCATGGCCCTGTGGCCAAGCTGGTGGTCGGCGCCGTTCTGGCTGGGATATGGGGTGCTTTACGGCAGTGCGATGGACAGCCGCTGGCATGAGTGCAGCCACGGAACGGCCTTCAAGACGCCTTGGATGAACAATGTGGTCTATCATTTCGCCAGCTTTTGCATGGTGCGAAACCCGGTGACGTGGCGGTGGAGCCATGCCCGTCACCACACCGATACGATCATCGTGGGCCGCGATCCTGAAATCGCGATCATGCGCCCGACCGAGTTTCTGAAGGTGATCGCCAATTTCTTTGGCCTTTTTGATGCGGTGAATGGCTGGCGACGCATGCTCTATAACGCCTTTGTCGGCGTGCACCCGGAAGAGGCGACCTTTATCCCCGTCTCCGAGCAGCCCAAGGTGGTTTGGGTGGCCCGGCTGTGGGTCGCGATTTACGCGGTCACGCTGGTGCTGGCGGTTTCGATGCAGTCGGTCCTGCCGCTGATGGTTGTCGGGCTACCGCGCCTGTACGGGGCTTGGCATCATGTGATGACGGGTTTGCTGCAACACGCGCTGCAAGTTGGCTTGCAAGCGTTCGAGTTGACCTCGTGCATCGGCTTGCTTTAAAAAATCAAT
>JALQUQ010000119.1 GCA_023263735.1 Paracoccaceae bacterium
GGTTTCAGGAATGCGGGCCGCGGATCGTGGGCAACAACGAAATCGTCGCCTTTGATACCGATCTGATCGGCTGCTACGGCATCTGCATCGATATTTCGCGCACATGGTGGATTGGCGATGCCCCGGCCCGCCCCGATATGATCAGCGCGATGTCACAGGCCCGCGATCACGTGCGCGAAAACATGGCGATGCTGAAACCGGGCGTCAGCATCCGCGAGCTGACCTTTGGCGGCCATCAACTGGCGCAAAACATGTGGGCGCAGAAATATTCCTGCAAGATGCACGGGGTTGGGCTTTGCGACGAATGGCCGTTTGTGCCCTATCCTGACGGCTGGGTGGAGGGGGCCTTTGACGTGGTGCTAGAGCCGGGGATGACCCTCTGCGTCGAGGCTTTGGTCAGCCCCGAAGGCGGCGATTTTTCGATCAAGATCGAAGATCAGGTTCTGATCACCGAAACAGGCTTTGAAAACCTGACGCAGTATCCGTTTGACCCCCGGCTTTCCCCTTAGGCCCGCACCAACGCCATCCGCGCCAGTTTCGCCAGCAGCACCAGCCACGGGGTGGCGTGCAGCACAAGATCAAAGATATCGATCGGGCGCGTCAGGCTGCCCTGTGCCAGCATGCGCAGTTTTTCCACCAGATGCGGCTCGGGCGAAAAGGGCGCCAGACCCAAGGTCAGGGCCGCAAGAACCGCGACGCTGAGTGGAATGTGATCAAGGATGGAAAAGACAGACATAAGACCCTCGCTGAGATGCGCGGTCACCATATTCCGAAATTTGAATTTGGGAAAGTGGCGCGGTTGACGGGGCTCGAACCCGCGACCCCCGGCGTGACAGGCCGGTACTCTAACCAACTGAGCTACAACCGCGCTGGACTTCGTAGGGCGTCTGATAATCAAGCGCGGGGGGGGCGTCAAGCAAGAAGCGACAGGTTTTTTCATCCCGGCCAAAACTAATTTCGCGCCCCCGTTCGGCGGGGTGTCACGACCGCCCTGCCCTTTGCGCGGCATAGCCCTAGGGAACGGCGCGCTTAACGTTCGGGCGCGGGCACAAATTCCGCGTCATCCCCCGGCGGCAGTTTGAACCGCCCATGGGCCCAATCCCCAGCGCGCCACGCCTCGCGCGCGGCGATGATCTTGTCGCGGGACGAGGCAACAAAATTCCACCAGATGAATCGGGGCCCCGGCAGGGTATCGCCGCCCAGAATCATGATCCGCGCCCCCTGATCCAAGGCGCGCAGCGAAATCGCATCACCGGGCCGAAACACCAGCATGCGCCCCGCCGCATGGCTTTGCCCGGCCACAGTGACCGACCCTTGCAGGATATAAACCCCGCGATCTTCGTGGGTGTCGGGCAAGGGCAGCGCCGCACCGGGGGCCAGCGTGGCATCGGCATAAAAGGCGGTAAAGCCCAAGGGAACGGGCGCGGTTTCGCCATAAGCCTCGCCCAGGATCAGGCGCAGCGTCTTTCCCTCGGCCTCCAGCATCGGCAAATCCTCTGCCGCCGTCTGGTGAAAGGCGGGGGGCGCGTCTTCCAGCGCCTCGGGCAGCGCCAACCAAGTTTGCAGACCGAAAAGCGATTTCGACTGATCGCGCTGCGGCCCATCCTGCCGTTCGGAATGGGTGATGCCATGGCCCGCCCGCATCCAGTTGACGGCCCCCGGTTCGATCCAGGCATCGGTGCCAAGGGAATCGCGGTGATGCAGGCGCCCCTGCATCAGATAGGTCACGGTTCCCAATCCGATATGGGGATGGGGCAGCACGTTCAGCGCCTGCCCGGTCAAAACCTCGGCCGGGCCGAACGCGTCGAAAAAGATGAACGGCCCCACCATCTGACGTTTCGCCGAAGGCAAGGCCCGCCGCACCTCGAACCCGCCCAGATCGCGGGCGCGCGGCACGATGACCACGGGCACCTGATCCACGGCATCGCCAAGGGGGATCGTTTTGTCCAACAAGGGGTTCCAGCTCATGACAGCCTCCGTTCTCTGTCCGCAAAGATAGGGGACAATCGGAGTTCGGTCATGGCCGATGGCTGCACAGCCGCTCTGCGCCTATGCGCCAAGCAGATCATCCAAAAGCGCGCGAAAGATCGGCACGGCCAAGGGGATCAGCGCATCGGGGAAATCGAAATCGGGGGCATGCAGACCGGGATGGTCCATGCCCGCCCCGATCAGAAACATCGCCGACCGCGCCCCCGCCAGCCCGAACCGCCCGAAATCCTCGGACGCGCGCCACGGGCCTGCCGATGGGATCACCCGGCTGCCAGCCGCCGCAAAGGCCGCGTTGATCCGGTCAACCGCCGCCCCGTCATTGCGACAGGCGGCGAAATCGTCGTGCCAGTCCAGCCGCAGGCCAAGCCGGTGGCGCGCCGCCACCTCTTGGACCAGCGTCACCGCCTTGGACCGCAGATCGGCCATCGCCTCATCCTCAAGACAGCGCAGGGTGGCCCACAGGTCGGCAGAACCGGGCGCGATGCCAAAAGCCGCCTCACCCACTTGCGCATGGGTCACCGTGACCAGCCGGAACCCCGGCCCCAGATCGCCCCCGGGGCCAAGCGCCGCCAAAGCGGGGATCAATTCGGCCACGGCAAAGGCTGGCGAAATCCCCTGATCCGGGGTCGAGGCATGCGCGGTGCGCCCCTGCAACTGGATCTGCATCCCGACCGAGGCGCAATTGGCCGGCCCCTCGGCCACGCTGACCGCCCCCAACGGCACCCCCGGCATAGTGTGCAAGGCAAAGGCCCAATCTGGAAAGTGCGGCGCAAAATCGGGGTCAGACAGAACGGCCCTTGCCCCCGCGCCGGTTTCTTCGGCCGGTTGAAACAGCAACAGGGCCTGTCCGGTCTTGGGGCGGCGCATCGACAGGGTCTGTGCCACGCCCAACAAGATTGCCATATGGCCATCATGCCCGCACAGATGCCCCCGCATCGGCCGTTCCGACCGCCAGTCGGGGCCCGGCGCCTCTTCGATCGGCAGGGCATCCAGTTCGGCGCGCAGCATCACCTTGGGCCCGGGGCCCTGCCCCCGAAACACCGCCAGAACCCCGGTTCCCCCCAACCCGGTCAAAACCAGATCGGCCCCGAATTCGGTCAAAGCCTTGGCCACCGCCGCCGCCGTTTCAACCTCTTGCCCGGAAAGTTCGGGCCAGCGGTGCCGGGCCCGGCGCCATTCGGTCAGGGTTTCAATCTGGGGCAAGGACAGCATCGCAATCTCCGGGCGTTTTGCCCATCGAAGGGGCAGAACCCGGCCCCGTCAAGCCCCGGCGGCCCCATGGGTCAGGGCGGGGCCATCCCGAAATCAAATCGCCCCAGCGTGGTTTGCTGGCGCAAAAGGCAGATCAGTTCCGTGTTCGAGCGGCAGTGCATCGCCAAACGCGAGGTTGTCAGGATTCGTTCGGCCGTGCGGCGCGACAGGCCCGCCAGACGGGCCGCCGCCTCCATACCCTCCCCCCCGGCAAGGGCGTCGATCAGCGCCTGCAATTCTGGCGGCAGGGCCCGCAGCGACAGCGCCAGATGCGCATGGCGGGCGGCCAACAACACCTCGGTCACCCGGGTCTGATGGTGAAGAAACCAAGGGCCAAACTCTGCCCCAACCGGGTTGGCAGGGGCCAGAATGGCCACGATTCGATCCTGCATCGTGGCCCCCGGCAAGGGGATCACGATCAGGGGAATCCCGCCCCCCATGGCATGGTCTTGGCTGATCACGGGCGACCAATCGGCCATCGCCAGACGAAGGATCGGGTTCACCTCGGCCCGGTGGGTCAGGTCGGGCAATCCACCGGCCGGAAAATTCGACCGGTGATTTTCCAGCACGATCGACTCCCCGCCCCGGCGCATGACATGGCACCATGCGATCAGCGGCAGACCCAATTCGGCCAAACACCGCTCCATCGCGATGAAAAGTTCGGCAAAATCACGGGCTGCGGTCAGCCTGCGCATTGCGGCACCGCCAGCCCCGACCCAATCGGCCCATGCCGTTCCCCCCACGGGGCGCATATCGGCCCGGATCGCGCCGGTTCTGAACTGGAATGCCGCCCGTTGCCCATCTGCCCACACATCTGTCGCCTGTTCGAAATACCGCCGCGCAGCCAAGACCAGATCGGTCAGCGACCGCGCCCCCAGCCGGTCTTTGATACGGCGCAGATGTTTATCAACCGTTGATTCGGCCAAATTCATCTTATGGATGATTTCAGCCCGAGAATTCCCGTTTGACAAGAGACGGGCGATATCCAATTCGCGGTCGGTCAACTGAATAGGATGCGCCGGCCAATGCCGGGCGGGGATCATCTCCATTTCGCGTGCCTTTCCCATGGTCTTGCCCCTTGCCTGTCGCCCGTCGCAACCGGGGCGGTCGGTCACCCCCCTCTGTTCGCATATCAGGGCGCAAGACCCACCCCGCCGCCCTGTCTGCCTGTGTGAAACATGGCGGGGCTTTGGGCAGTTCCTGCGGGAACAGACCGGTTTCCTGCCCGCCCAAAGCCCAAGCAGGCAAAGCGGCTTGCCCCTTTGGAACCCGTCGTCTAATCAAGGGCGAAAGGGATAATAACATGCGCATTCTGATCACGAACGATGACGGCATCAACGCACCAGGGCTCAAGGTCCTTGAGGCGATTGCCCATGAAATCGCGGGCCCGGACGGCGAGGTCTGGACCGTTGCGCCCGCGTTTGAACAATCGGGCGTCGGGCATTGCATCAGCTATTCGCATCCCATGATGATTGCCGAACTGGCCCCGCGCCGGTTTGCCGCCGAAGGCAGCCCGGCCGATTGCGTCTTGGCCGCGCTTTATGACGTGATGTCCGAGGCGCGCCCCGATTTGGTGCTGTCTGGCGTCAACCGGGGCAACAACTCGGCCGAAAATGTGCTTTATTCCGGCACTTTGGGCGCCGCGATGGAGGCCGCGCTGCAAGGCCTGCCCGCCATTGCGCTGTCGCAATACATGGGCGCCGGAACCGAGGGGCTGGACACCCCGTTTCAGGCCGCGCGCGACCATGGCGTGCAGGTCGTGCGCGCGCTGCTTGACCGGGGCATCTGGACGGGCGACGATTACCGCGTGTTCTACAACGTCAACTTCCCCCCCGTGGCGGCCCAGTCGGTCAAGGGCACCAAAGTGGTGGCGCAAGGCTTTCGCCGCGATACGAAATTTTCCTGTGAACCCAGCCTGTCGCCCTCGGGCCGCAAATTCCTGTGGATCAAGGGCGGCCCGCAGCATCGCCCAACCGCGGAAGGCACCGATGCCGCCGCAAATCTGGATGGCTGGATCTCGGTCACGCCTTTGCGCGCCGATCTGACGGCGCATGACCTGTTGCAAGATCTTGAGGCGCGGCTCGCATGATCGAAGAAGGCGGCCCGGAAGACGAAGAAACGGACGCCGAGCGCAAGATGCGCTTTCTTTATGCACTGCGATCGCGGGGGGTGACCGACACGCGCGTCTTGACCGCGATGGAGCGGGTGGACCGCGGGTTGTTCGTGCGCGGCCATTTCGCGGCCCGTGCCTATGATGACATGCCCCTGCCCATCGCCTGCGGCCAGACCATCAGCCAACCGTCGGTCGTGGGGCTGATGACACAGGCGCTGAATGTGCAGCCGCGCGATACGGTTCTTGAGGTGGGGACCGGTTCGGGGTATCAGGCCGCGATCCTGTCGCAACTCTGCCGTCGGGTCTACACGGTGGACCGCCATCGCCGCCTTGTGCGCGAGGCGCAGTTCGTGTTCCAAAGCCTTGGTCTGGTCAATATCACGGCCTTTGCCGCCGATGGCAGCTTTGGCCTGCCCGATCAGGCCCCCTTTGACCGGATTCTGGTGACCGCCGCCGCCGAAGACCCCCCCGGCCCCCTATTGGCGCAACTCAAAGTTGGCGGTATCATGATCGTGCCGGTGGGCCAGTCTGACACGGTGCAAAGCCTGATCAAGGTCACCCGTGGCCAAACGGGATATGATTACGAAGAATTGCGGCCGGTGCGGTTTGTCCCGCTGGTCGAGGGGTTGAGTTCCGACTGACACCCACCCCCAGAACATGACGGTGTACGAGAGGCGGACGACCGCCCAAAGCAGGAAAGAGGCAGAGCATGAAATTCACATCTCAGCGCATTCGCGCCCTTGGCCTGACAACGGCTGTGACGGTCTTGGCGGGCTGTGTCGGCGGCGGCAACGGGCCGTTGAACGGGCTCGACTGGGACCTGCGCGGCGGCAATGGCGCGCTTGACACCTCGGGGGCCGCCCTTCGCGCGACCGAGGCGCGGCCCACCCCCGATGGCCGGGGCGTCATTTCCTATCCGGGCTATCAGGTGGCCGTCGCGCGGCGTGGCGATACGGTCACCTCGGTTGCCGCCCGCGTCGGGCTGAACGCCGATGAACTGGGCCGCTACAATGCCCTGAAACCCACCGACATGCTGCGCGAAGGCGAAGTTCTGGCCCTGCCCCGCCGCGTCGGCGACGGCACGCCCGGCCTGATCGGGGCCCCCGCCGGTGGTGGCGCGGTCGATGTATCGGCCATCGCCACAACGGCGCTTGATCGCGTGGATACGGGTGCCGCGCCGACGGGGGCCAAACCCTCGGGCACCGAACCGGTCCGCCATCTGGTCCGCCGCGGCGAAACCGCGTTTTCGATTGCGCGCACCTATAACATCTCGGCCAAGGCCTTGGGCGAATGGAATGGTCTGGGCTCTGACCTGAACGTGCGCGAAGGGCAGTATCTGATCATCCCGACCGTGGCACAGGCCGCAACCCTGCCCCCGACCGAGATCATCACCAAACCCGGCGACGGCACGCCCACGCCGACCCCGCCCTCGGCCGCCAAGCCGCTGCCTGCGGAAAAGACCGTTCCTGCCGCGACCAAGCCCAAGGACACGCCCGCCTCGCCCGATCTGGCCAAGGATCGCACCGTTGCCTCTTCGGCCAAAATGGCGATGCCCGTGGCCGGGTCGATCGTGCGCCCCTATGCCAAGGGCAAGAACGAGGGCATCGACATCTCGGCCGCCGCTGGCACGGCCGTCAAGGCAGCCGATGCGGGCACCGTGGCCGCCATCACCAAGAACACCGAACAGACGCCGATCATCGTGCTGCGCCATGCGGGCAACCTGCTGACGGTTTATGCCGGCGTCGATGCGATCACGGTAAAAAAGGGCGACAAGGTTGCCCGGGGCCAGACCATCGCCAAGCTCAAGGCCTCCAGCAGCCCGTTCCTGCATTTCGAAGTGCGCAAAGGGGTCGAAAGCACCGACCCCGCCCCCTTCCTGAAATAACGAAAAGGGCCCCGGTTGGGGCCCTGTTTCTTTAACCGATGGCAACGCCCTCTCGGCCTGCAAGATCGCAAAAGAATTGCCAGGCCACCCGGCCCGACCGGCTGCCGCGCGTGGCTTGCCATTCGATTGACTCGGCCCGCAGGCGATCTGCCGGAACGCTGACGCCATAAGCGGCGCAATATCCCTCGATCATCGCCAGATAATCGTCTTGGTCGCAGGGATGGAACCCCAACCACAGCCCGAACCGATCCGACAGCGACACCTTTTCCTCGACCGCCTCGCCCGGAGTGATCGCCGTCGCCCGTTCGTTTTCGATCATGTCGCGCGGCATCAGATGGCGGCGGTTTGACGTGGCGTACAGGATCACATTGTCCGGCCGCCCCTCGATCCCGCCATCCAGAACGGCCTTGAGGCTCTTGTAATGCTGGTCGTCATGGCTGAACGACAGATCGTCACAAAACAGCAAGAACCGCGCTTTGGCCTCGCGCAGATGGGCCAACAGCCGCTGCACGCTGGGCAGGTCTTCGCGGCTCAGCTCTACGATTTTCAGATCATGGCCCTCGGCCCTTACGGCCGCATGCACCGCCTTAACCAGCGAGGATTTCCCCATCCCCCGCGCGCCCCATAAGAGCGCGTTATTGGCGGCATAGCCGCGCGCGAATTGGCGCGTATTGGCCATAAGCGTGTCGCGCGCGCGATCCACGCCCACCAACATTTCAACACCC
>JALQUQ010000011.1 GCA_023263735.1 Paracoccaceae bacterium
GAGCACAGAAAGGTGTATCATCGCCTCTTAATTGAGGTGGAATATAGTATCCAGGAAGTCCACATTCTAAAACTTCTTCATCAGCAGGACCATCAAATCCTGGTGTTGAACTTAATACATGCAGGCCTTTCGCGGTGTGTTCATCGTGACGGCTGCCTTGAAGATGATGGTCGCCGTGACCGAGATCTTGCTGATCTGGTATGTCGGGCGCATCGTCGATCTGTTGGCAAAAGGGCAACCCGATCAGGTGTGGGATGCCGTTGGGGCCGAAATGATCGCCGCGGGATTGTTTGTTCTGATCGTGCGCCCGGTTGTTTCGGGCATCGACGTGGCGCTGTTGCACAACACCATCCTGCCAAATCTGGGCACCATGATCCGGTGGCGGGCCCATCGGCATATTCTGCGCCAACCCGTGGGCTGGTTTGAAAATGACTTTGCCGGGCGGATTGCGAACCGGCTGGTGCAGACACCCCCTGCCGCTGGGGATGCCGCGTTTCAGGTCTTTGACGCGGTGGCCTTTTCCGTCACCACATTGATTGGCGCCACGGCCATGCTCAGCGGGTTTGATCTGCGTCTGACCATTCCCATGGCGATTTGGGTGCTGGGGTATCTAAGCCTGATGCGCTGGACGTTGCGCCGTGCCGGCCCTGCGGCCCAAGCATCGTCGGATGCGCGAAGTGTGATCACGGGGCGGGTGGTGGACAGCTATTCCAACATCCATTCGGTCAAGCTGTTCGCCCATCACGCCCGCGAAATCGATTACGCCTATGAGGCGATCGAAACGGCCCGCCAGACCTTTCAGAAAGAAATGCGCATCATCACGCGGATGGATATTGCGCTGACCTTTTTGAACGGTTTCTTGATCGTCGCGGTGACGGGGTTGGCGGTGTGGCTTTGGTATCAGGGGCAGGCGACGCCCGGGATGGTTGCTGCGGCTTCGGCGCTGGTGCTGCGGTTGAACAACATGACCTATTGGATCATGTGGGCCACCACCAATCTGGTGCAAAGTCTGGGTGTCGTGGCCGAAGGGATGCAGACCATCGCCCAGCCTGTCACGTTGATTGATCGGCCTGATGCCAAGGCTTTGGTCTTGGACAAGGGCAAGATCGAACTGCAAAACGTCAGCCATCATTACGGCAAGGGCTATGGCGGTCTGGCCGATCTGTCGTTGGTCGTGAACCCGGGGGAAAAGATTGGCGTCGTCGGGCGATCGGGCGCGGGCAAATCGACCTTGGTCAAGTTGATCCTGCGGTTCTATGATACGGAAAGCGGCAAAATCCTGATTGACGATCAGGACATCGCGTTGGTGACCCAAGACAGCCTGCGCCACGTCATTGGCATGGTTCAACAGGATTCCTCGCTTTTGCACCGTTCGGTGCGGGACAATATCCTGTATGGCCGCCCCGAGGCGACCGAAGAGGATATGATCGCCGCCGCCAAACGGGCCGAGGCGCATGAGTTCATTCTGACCCTTGAAGACCCGCAAGGCCGCAAAGGCTATGAGGCCCATGTGGGTGAACGCGGGGTCAAATTGTCGGGAGGTCAGCGTCAACGTGTGGCTTTGGCCCGCGTGATCCTGAAAGATGCGCCCATCCTGATTTTGGACGAAGCGACAAGTGCATTGGACAGCGAGGCCGAAGCCGCCATTCAACAGGCGCTTTACGGTGTGATGCAGGGCAAGACGGTGATTGCAATTGCGCACCGACTGTCCACCCTGTCTGAAATGGACCGCATCATCGTTCTGGATGAGGGGCGGGTGGTCGAACAGGGCAGTCACAACGCGCTTTTGTTGCAAAACGGCCTATATGCGAAATTCTGGTCCCGCCAATCCGGGGGGTTCATCGGACTAGAGGACAAGGCCGAGTGAGTGCGCTTCAGAAACTTGGGAATTCGATCAACGCTTTTGCCAGGGCCGAGGGCTCCCCTCCGCAGAGTTTGGGGGCCTTTTTCCATTGGTGTCTGGCGGGGTGCTGGCCGATGCTGGTGGTGGCGGGCTTTCTGTCATCATTGGCGGGCGCGACCGAGGTCGTCAGCGCGCTGATCCTGGGTTGGGTGATCGACGCGGCGGCGACAAGTGGGCCGTCGGCGTTTTTTGGCAACCACGGCGGGCTGATGCTGCTGTTCCTTGGGTTTTATCTGGTTTTGCGACCTTTGGCCTTTGGGCTGTCGTCGGCCTCGAACGCGATCATCATCGGCCCGAACGTGCTGCCGTTGGTCTTGTCGCGGTTGCACCGCTATACGCTGGGTCAGGCCGTGACCTTTTTCGACAATGACTTTGCGGGGCGTATTGCGCAAAAGCAGATGCAGGCCGCGCGGGCCGTGACCGATGTCGCGACCGAAGTCATCAATACGGTCTGTTTTGCCTTGGCCAGTGTGATCGGCTCTGCCGCCTTTCTGGTGGCGATCGATTGGAAGATCGCGGCGGCGCTGGCCGTTTGGCTGGTGGCCTATCTGCTGCTGATCCGCTTTTTCATGCCACGCGTACGGGCGAATTCGGCGGGGCGGGCCAGTGCGCGCGCCATGGTGACCGGGCAGGTCGTGGACACGATCACCAACATCAAGACGGTCAAACTGTTCGCCCATGCCGCCTTTGAGGATCGCGTCGCGCTGAAATCAATGGAGGCCTTTCGCGAGCGCAGTCTGGAATTCGGGGAAATCTCGACGTGGTTCCGGCTGTCGCTGATGACCCTTGCCGGGGTACTTCCGGTCTTGCTGATCGGTGGAACGGTGCTGCTTTGGCAACAAGGTCATGCGACGGCGGGTGCGATTGCGGCGGCGGGCGCGATTTCGATGCGCATCGCCCAGATGTCTGGCTGGGTCAGCTTTACGCTGATGTCGATCTATACCAGTGTTGGCGAGGTGGAAGATGGCATGAAGACCTTGGCCATTCCGCAGGAATTGCCGGATGCCCCAGAGGCCAAGGAACTGCCGCGGGTGTCGGGGCAGATCACCTTTGACAAGGCCAGCTTTGCCTATGGTCGCAAGCGGGGCGGGGTACAGGAACTGAACCTGAATGTCCGGCCCGGGGAAAAGCTTGGCATTGTCGGGGCGTCGGGTGCCGGGAAATCGACCTTGGTTTCGTTGCTGTTGCGGCTTTATGACTGCGAAAAAGGGGCCGTGCGTCTGGATGATTTCGATGTGCGCGACGTGACGCAGGAATCCTTGCGCCGCCAGATCGGCATGGTGACGCAGGAAACCGCGATGTTCAACCGCAGTGCCCGCGATAACATCGCCTATGGCCGCCCGGACGCGACCGAACAAGATATCATCGACGCCGCCAAGGCCGCCGAAGCCCATGATTTCATTTGCGCAATGATGGATAACAAGGGCCGAAAAGGCTATGACGCCTTTTTGGGAGAGCGGGGGGTGAAACTGTCTGGCGGGCAACGCCAACGCATTGCCCTGGCGCGCGCCTTTCTGAAGAACGCCCCCATTCTGGTGCTGGATGAGGCCACCAGCGCATTGGATTCCGAGGTTGAGGCCAATATCCAAGAGGCACTTGGCCGCGTGATCGAGGGAAAGACGGTTCTTGCCATTGCGCATAGGCTTTCGACGATTGCCGCGATGGATCGGATCGTGGTGTTGGAAGACGGGCGGATCGTTGAAGAAGGCACGCATGATGCACTTTTGGCCAAAGGTGGTCTTTACGCGCGGTTCTGGAACCGGCAATCAGGCGGCTTTATCGGCGCTGATGAAAAGGAAGCTGCGGAGTGAAGGTAACGGTTGATCGGCTGGGGCATCTGGGCGACGGGATCGCTTTGGTGGAGGGGCGTTCGGTTTTCATGTCGGGCGTCATGCCCGGCGAAGAGGTCGAGGGCGATCTGAACGGGGACCGGCTGACCAATGTGCGGATCGTCACGCCGTCGTCGCAACGGGTGCGCCCGCCGTGTTCGCATGCGAAAAGTTGCGGTGGATGCCTGATGCAGCATGCGTCGGACGAATTCGTGGCGCAGTGGAAGGCCGATATCGTTGCCGGGGCGCTGGCGGGGCAGGGGCTTTCCGCCGCTGTTCTGGGCATTGCGACCTCTCCCGCGCAATCGCGCCGGAGGGCGACCTTGGCGGGGCGCAAGACCAAGGGAGGGGCGCTGATCGGCTTTCACGCCCGGGCTTCGGACGTGATCGTTGCGGTTCCGAATTGCCAATTGCTGCATCCGGGGTTGAAGGACACCTTTCCCGCACTTGAGGCGCTGACCAAACTGGGCGGCTCGCGCACGCAGGAACTGGCCTTGTCGGTCACGTTGTCTGACGCCGGACCCGATGTGATGGTTCGGGGCGGCAAACCGTTGGATGCGGCATTGCGGATGGATTTGGCGCGCCTTGCCGAAGCTCATGGGATTGCCCGTCTGACGTGGGAGGACGAACCCGTTGCCCTGCGGGCAAATCCGGTTCAGCAGTTTGGCAAGGCCCGCGTCACACCCCCGTCAGGGGCCTTTTTGCAGGCGACATCGCATGGCGAAGCGGCGCTGCTGAGCGCTGTGCGGCGGGCCTTGGGGACGCAACGCAAGGTGGTTGATCTGTTTGCAGGCTGCGGCACCTTTGCCCTGCCCTTGGCCGAGGGGAGCGAGGTGCATGCGGTGGAGGGCGACGTTGCCATGACCCGCGCCATGGATGTGGCCGCCCGCACAGCCGGAACGCGCTTTCCCATCACCACCGAAACCCGCGACCTGTTTCGCCGCCCGCTGGAGCCGGACGAATTCAAAGGTGTGACGGGGGTCGTCATCGACCCTCCCCGTGCCGGGGCCGAAGCGCAAGTGGCAAAACTGGCGGCCGCCAAGGTGCCGGTTGTCGCGATGGTTTCCTGCAACCCGGCAACCTTTGCCCGGGATGCGAGGATTCTGGTTCAGGCCGGGTACAAGCTGGATTGGGTCGCGGTCGTTGATCAGTTCCGCTGGTCATCGCATGTGGAATTGGCATCGCGCTTTGTTTTTGGCGCCGCAGCCGACGGGTCGTGATCGTAACGAATCCGTGAGAGGTTGGCTCATTTTCCCCGCTTTGCAGGCGGGGATCTTTTCGATATGGCGAAGAAAAACATGGGCAGTAGACATGCGGTTTCTTCGGATATTCCTCGTCATCGGATTGGCCTTGGGTCTGGCGGCCTGTGGCGGAAAATTTAGAACGTATAATGGGCCAGAGGTGACCTCGATCACCGTCTACAAGGCTCAGCGCAAGATGTATTTGTTCCACAACGATAAAGTGTTGAAGAAGTACGACGTCGCACTTGGTTTTGCACCCGAAGGGCACAAGCAATTCGAAGGGGACGGCAAGACGCCAGAGGGCACTTATCGGATCAATCGGCGCAATCCGAATTCGGAATTCCATCTGTCGTTGGGGATTTCTTATCCGAATGCGGATGATCGCGCCTATGCCGCCGCGCAGGGCAAAAGCCCGGGTGGCGACATCTTTATCCACGGCTGGTCAAAGCGCCCGACCAAGCGGGCTGACTGGACGGCGGGCTGTATTGCTGTGCAGGACCGCGAGATCGAGATGATCTTTGCGATGGTCAAGAATGGGACCGTGGTGCACATCCTGCCATGATCGCGTGCCGATCGTGGGGACATGAAAACGGGGCCGATTGGCCCCGTTTTTCTTTGCTTTTGGTATGTTAGTTGCCGGTAAGCAGCGTCCACCAGATTTTGCCGTTCGGCTCTTGATACCAGGCAAAGCCCAAATCCCGCGAGCTTGGGTCAAGAAGAATGGCGCGGGTATCGGGCTGTTTCATCCAGGCGGCCAGGGTGACAAGCTCGGTCTCGAAGGTTTCCGAGATCAATTCCCCCTGCAACGTGCCCGTATATCCGGCGCGTTGAATGCGGACCAAGGGCGATGACCCGTCAGATCCAAAGTGCCAAGGACGGTTTTGCACCGACATATCGCGCGAATGAGTCGCGGCCGCCGCGTTCAGAGCAGCGTTGAACGCCAGAGGCTGTGCCGCATGCGCACGCCGCAGCGAATTCACCGAGTCGAGCAAGCGGTACGAAATCTCATTTTCCGTGCCCGGTTTGATTTGGTAAACTTGGGGCAGTGGCATCCCGTCCGAGCCAAGCCGCACATTAGATTGTGGTGCGACGCAAGCGGCCAACAACACCATTGGTGCCAGACCAAGAAACATCCGTCTTTTCATTTTACGCTGCCCGTCTAAAACGCGTCATCTCGATGGAGCCCTTCTAACGGAAGGCTTGCGGCGGATCAAACCCAACTCTGCGTGACATCGCTTATTGACGCGCGTTTGATTTGCACGGGGGCTTTCCGGGCTGTATTAACGCCTCAATCGAGCAAATACTGGAGAAAATCATGAGCGATAAGCTGAAAGGCGGGCTGAACCGTCGCCTTTTTGTTGGCGCTGGGCTTGCCGGATTGGCGGGCAGTGCGCTTCCCGCTTTGGCTCAGGACGATGCGCCGACGGGCCCCGTTCGCAACAACGTTTCAAGTTTTCGGATGTTGAAGTGGCAAGATTATTTCGACAACACCCGCAAAGGTGCGATCCTTGTCGATATCACGTCGCGCGCGCTTCATTTCTGGTCCGAAGATCAAAGCATCTACCGGCTGTACCCGACATCGGTGCCGCTTTCCGATGACCTGACCCGCAAGGGCCGGACGGAAGTGGTGCAAAAGGTGGTCGGTCCGGTTTGGCGGCCGACCCCGTCGATGAAAGAGCGCAACCCCGATTGGCCCGATGAGGTGGCCGGTGGCGCGCCAGACAATCCGCTGGGAACCCACGCGCTGTATCTGTCGTGGACCTACTACCGAATCCACGGCACCCACGACACGCGCAAGATCGGGCGCCGTTCGTCGAATGGATGCGTTGGGCTTTACAATGAGCACATCCAAGAGTTGTTCGGTTATGCTCAGGTCGGCACTCAGGTGTTGCTAATTTGACGACACGCGCAACGAGCGTGGCTGCATTGCACAAGCTGGATTGCAAAGTTTCGTTCAAGCTGATTATTGGGGAATTACGAGGTACAGTCTTGGGCGCATGCCGTCGCCTCTACGAAACAACGTCGGTATGCTGAAACTGGAGGTTTATTATGAAGAAAATCGCGCTTGCCGCCGTTCTGTCGGTTGCTGCTTCCACCGCTTTCGCTGGTGGTGTTGTTGAGCCGGCTATGGAGCCGGAAGTTGTTGCTGCTGCGACCTCGTCGTCGTCGGGTGGCATCATTGTTCCGCTGCTGCTCCTGCTCGTGATCGCAGCTGCTGCATCGAAGTAATCTTTCCGAAATTCGGATTGATGGGGGCGGTAGGTTCAACCTACCGCCTTTTTCTATTGGGTCCGCGCGTTAGACCCAGCCTGCCAGGTTTTCGGAAATGATGGAAACCAAGGCATCCACATGCGCGGTATCGTCGTTCAGGCAGGGGATATAGGTAAACGCTTCTCCGCCGGCATGTTCGAACGATTCTCGAATCTCGCCGTTAATTTCTTCCAGCGTTTCGATGCAATCTGCAGAAAATGCGGGGGCGATCACGGCAATGTGTTTAACACCGCGTTTTGCCAATTCGGCCACATGCTCAACCGTATAGGGTTTGAGCCATTCTTCCGGCCCGAAAACCGACTGGAACGTGGTATCAATTGCCCCCTTCTCCCAGCCCAGACGCTCTCGCAAAAGGCGAGTCGTTTTGGCGCATTGGCAATGGTAGGGGTCGCCTGACATCAGATAGCGTTTCGGCATTCCGTGGTAACTGGCCACCAGCAGATCGGGTTTGCGATCCAGTTTTGCGTAGGCGGTTTCAACCGACTTGGCCAAGGCATCGATATAAAGCGGATTGTCGAAATATTCGGCCACGGTCCTTGCGGCGGGTTGGCGCACCTCTTTCATCAGGGCGCGGAAGAATTGGTCATTCGCCGTGGCCGATGTGGCCCCCGCGTAATGAGGGTAAAGCGGGAAGAACAGGATCTTCTCGCACCCGGCCTTGACCATCGCTTTGACCTTGGACTCGGTCGAGGGATTGCCGTAGCGCATGCAGAAATCGACCATGACATCGGCGCCGTATTTTTCGGCCAGCCCCGCAGCGATGGCCGCCGTCTGCGCCTTTGTGATGGTCATCAGCGGGCTTTCATTCTTTTCCTTGTTCCAGATCAGCTTGTAATTGGCGCCGCTGGTAAAGGGACGTTTGGTCAGAATGATCAACTGAAGCAGCGGCTGCCACTTCCAGCTTGGGTAATCGATCACCCGCTTGTCAGACAAAAACTCGTTCAAATACCGGCGCATCGACCAGTAATCATAGTTGTCTGGCGTCCCCAGGTTTGCCAGAAGCACGCCGATTTTCGCGCGTTTGACGGGGGGGTGGTCGGCAGGGGCATGCGAAAGCCGGCCTTGGCCGGGCAGAACTTCGGTCGACTGGGCGGCCATTGGGTTTCCGGTGGGATTGTCTGACATTTCGCTGTCCCTGTTTTTGTGCTTATCGGAAATAGTTGGAATGCTTTGGACGTCAACGGCTTTTCGGGTTTCCGTCCAACGGCTGCTCTGCCGTTTTCAGCGCATCTGCCAGCCGTTGAACGGCCGATCCCGGACGTAGCGGCTTTTGCTGGCTTTCATGCGGGGCCCAACCGGTTAGGCAGATGAATTCAAATGTCGCGGGAATGCGGCCGTCATCACCTTGGAACCGCTCTTGATAGATTTGTGCGGCGGTCAGCAGCACCGAACGGCGGGTCGGATGTTTGAGCCGCGTCGAAAGTGCGTTGCCTTCGCCCATGGCGCGAAGGTCGCGCATCAGGTGAAAGGCGTCGCAATACCGGACTGTCTTGGTAAAGCTGTCGGCCACCGGAAGGGCAAATCCGGCGCGGTGCAACAGCCCACCCAGATCCCGAATTTCCCCCATGGGCAGCACGCGAGGCGACAGACCGCCGGTGACCATGGCCTCCGCCTCGGCCAGACAGGCGCGCAGTTCAAACAGCGTTTGACCGCCAAACAGCATGGCCATCATCAGGCCGTCGTCCTTTAGCGCATGGCGGCACTGCACCAACTGCCCGACCGGATCATTGGCCCAGTGCAGGCACATGGCGTGGATGATCAGGTCGTGAGATTTTGGCGAAAGCGACAAAACCTCATCATCGGGGACGGTTTTCCCGAATTCTTGCCAGAGGGGCGCAAAAGGCGTGATGACGGCAGGTGTGGTAAAGTCTCTGTTAACCTCTTCCAGTCTTTCCTTCACATCGTCGATGGCCTCAGACTGAAGGAAAAACTCGGTCGCCCGAGTGCGTTTGCGGGCAAGGGCTTGGGTGTCGATCAGGGGGATGGCGTTCTGCATGGGGCGAAGATGAAATGGCCGTGGTCGGATTACAAGCAGCCTTGCACATAATATATCCGCCGCAGTGCATCGCCTGCGATTGTTTGGTGACCTCTGACTTTGGGTTGTGCGGCACCTGCTGGAAAGAAACGCCGTTTATCGCGGGGTTGGTTTGTTCAACCTGCGGCATCCCCTTGCCGGGCGAGGATGTGGCGGACGATGTTCAGTGCGACGAATGTTTGCGAATCGCGCGCCCTTGGTCCAGCGGCCGGGCCGTTCTTGAATATTCGGGCAAGGCCCGCGATCTGGTGTTGGCGCTGAAACATGCTGATCGGCTGGATCTGGCCAAGCCCGTGTCGGAATGGATGCACCGTACCGCTTTGCCGCTGATCGGCCAGGGTATGCTGGTCGCCCCTGTGCCGCTGCACTGGATGCGGTTGTTCTGGCGCAAGTACAATCAGGCGGCGCTGCTTTCGTCGGGGGTGGCCAGATTGGCGGGGCTGGAGCACTGCCCTGACCTGCTTCGCCGCACCCGCAACACGCATAGCCAAGAGGGGCGCGGGCGCGAGGATCGATTTTCCAACGTCGCCCAAGCCTTTGGCATCACGCCCCGCCATCGGGCAAAGGTGCAGGGGCGATCTGTCCTTTTGGTTGATGATGTGATGACATCGGGTGCAACCTTTGCCGCCGCAACCGAGGCTTGTCTGGCGGCGGGAGCGGCAAAGGTTTGTGTTCTTGCGCTGTGTCGCGTTGCTAAGGGCCGGTAAATCCCTATATTCCCGTTTCGTGATCTGTGACCCGGGGGCCAAAGTGAAAAAAGTTGAAATCTATACGACGCCTTATTGCCCCTATTGCCTTGCTGCAAAGCGGCTGCTTACGAAAAAGGGCGTGGGCTTTGATGAGGTTGATGTCAGCCGTGACCCCGATTTGCGGGCGGCGATGACGCAACGGGCCAGCGGGCGCCGGACAGTGCCGCAGATTTTTGTCGGCGATTTGCACATTGGCGGATGTGATGACCTTCATGCCCTTGAGGATCAGGGCAGGTTGGATGCGATTTTGGCCAACTGATGCGCGTCGCTTTGGTTCAGCTGTCGGTGAATGATGACCCGATCGAAAACCTGCCCATAACGATCGGGATGATCGAAAGCGCGGCCGCGTCGGGGGCCCGCTTTGTCTTGACCCCGGAATGCACCAACGCGCTGTCGTCCAACCGGGCCCACCAATCGGCGGTGTTTCATCATCAAGACGATGATCCAACCTTGGTCGCTTTGCGGGCGACGGCCAAGCGCCTGTCGATCTGGCTGTTGATCGGGTCGCTGGGCCTGAAAACCAAGGATGCTGATGGTCGATTTGCGAACCGATCCTTTCTGATTGATCCGCAGGGCGAGATTTGCGCCAGCTATGACAAGATCCACATGTTCGATGTGACGGTCTCGGACACCGAAATTTATCGGGAATCGGCGGGTTATCGGCCCGGCACGCGCGCCGTAGTCGCCGAAACCGATTTTGGCCGTGTGGGGATGACCGTCTGTTACGACGTGCGCTTTCCGCATTTGCATCGTCGGTTGGCCAAGGCGGGCGCGCAAATCCTGTGTGTGCCGGCGGCGTTCAATCACATCACCGGTGCCGCCCATTGGGAGGTGCTGTTGCGCGCACGGGCCATCGAAACCGGTTGCTTTGTTCTGGCCCCGGCGCAAACCGGTTTCCACCCGGAACCACGCAGTGGCGGCAAGGGGCGCAAGACCTTTGGCCATTCGCTGGTGATCGCCCCATGGGGTGAGATCGTGGCAGACGCGGGCACCGAACCGGGCGTGACCCTTGCGGATATTGATCTGGACATGGTGGAAAAAGCCCGGGCGCGCGTGCCGTCACTGTCACATGACCGGGAGTTTGACGGCCCATGACCGAACGGCAACGCCAAGAAGAACTTGCCGTCGCCCTGTTTGGCGAGATTTTCGCGGTGGATCAATTGGCCCGCAACCGCATTACGAAAGTTCTGCCCAAGGGGATGGAGCTTTCGCATTTCGCGGTGCTGAACCATCTTTCCCGGGTCGGTGAAGAGCGGACCCCGGCGCAGCTTGCGCGGTCGTTTCATGTGACGCGGGGGGCGATGACCAACACCTTGGCCAAGCTGGAATGGGCGGGGCATATTCACATTCGCCCCGATTGGGACGATGCGCGCCGAAAGATGGTGGCAATCAGCCCGGCCGGAAAATCGGCGCGCGATGCTGCGGTGCAGGCGGTCGCCCCCCTGATTGCAGAGGTGGTCCAAACGGTTGGCCCTGACCGGATCAAGGCGCTGTTGCCCGTGTTGCGCGAGCTGCGGATCAGGCTGGAAGGCGATGCCTGAGACCGTCCGCCTGACGGTGATCGGCGCGAATGGCCGGGTCGGGCGACTTCTACAGGCTGCCGTGCGTTTGGGAGGGGCTGAGGGTCTTGTCCTGTCATGGGTGAGTCGGGCCGAGTGGGACATTCTGACAAACGGCCCGGCCCCGCTGTCGCCCTGTGATGTGATGATCGATCTGACAGGGGTCACGTCTGGGAAAGACGTGAACCTCAACCCACGATTGGCCGAGGCGGTTGCCGTGGCGGCAAAGACGCTTGGCGCACGGCTGATTTTCGTATCATCGGCGGGCGTCTATCCGGGCGGGCCCCATGCGTTTTCCGAAGGCGATCTTCCTGCGCCGAAAGGGGCCTATGGGCAATCGAAACTGGCTGCGGAACAGGCGGTGCGAGAGGTGCTTCCGCAGGCCATGATCCTGCGTTTGGGCAACGTCGCTGGGGCCGATGCCGTCTTGGCGGGGCAAGGGGCGGGTCCGGTCTTGCTGGATCAAACGGATGATGGTCGCGGGCCGGTGCGGTCCTATATCGGGCCGGAAACCTTGGCGCGTGCGCTCTTCCGGTTGGTTAGGCTGTCGGCACAAGGGGCCACTCTGCCACAGGTGCTTAATCTGGCAGAGCCCGGTGCCGTGGCCATGGCCGATCTTCTGGATGCTGCCCAACGCGCCTGGGATTTTCATCCTGATCGGCAGGCCGCCGTGCCATGCGCCCTGTTGGACACGTCCCGGATTGTTGATCTGTTTCCCATGCCGCCCGCAAACCCACATCGGATGGTCAATGAACTGCATCGGCTTGCGCCGCATCGATTTGGGGGCGGGGCATGACGCCACAAAAGCGGCTGTTTGACCTTGGTGTCGCCTTGCTGCTGAGCGTCATTCTGGTCGTTCCGTTCTGTTGTGTGATCGTCGTCCTTTTATGCGTTCAGGGGCGGCCGATCTTTTATGTTTCCGATCGCATGCGCGCGCCCGGCCAGCCGTTTCGCTTGGTCAAGTTGCGCACGATGTCGGCGGCCATGGTGGATAGTGGCGTCTCTGGGGGGGATAAGGCCAGTCGTGTCACGAAAGCGGGGCAGGTGCTGCGAGCCCTTCGGATTGATGAAATCCCGCAGCTTTGGAATGTCCTGCGGGGCGACATGTCCCTCGTCGGGCCAAGGCCCCCTTTGCCAAGCTATGTCGAGCGTTTTCCAGAGGTTTATGCCCAAGTGCTTCGATCGCGTCCCGGTATCACGGGACTTGCGACGCTGGTGTTTCATCGGCACGAAGAGCGGTTGTTGAAAGCCTGCAAAACGGCAGCCGAAACCGACCATGTCTACACCACCCGGTGTATTCCGCGAAAGGCCGCCCTCGATCTTGTCTATCAGCGCAACCAAACCCTGTGGCTTGATCTGATGCTGATCCTGCGAACCCTTGGCGGCGTGCTTTCAAGATAAGCTGCCGTAGGGGCAAAACACGTAAACGTCTTGATAACCATTCATGCGGTAGTTTTTGCCGACGACCGAGGGGTCGCCGTAGGGTTCGATTTGGGCAAGGGTCATTCCGTTGGGTAGGTTGGGCGCAACCTTTCTGTTGGATCTTTCGCGGCGTCTAAGCCGGGCCGAGAAACAGTTGATCCTTTTGCTGATCGACTCCGCACTTGCGCCTTTGGCGTGGCTGAGTGTGACCGGGCTTCCCCAGGTGTGGGTCTTTTGGATGCAGGCTCCCTTTGGCTTGGTCCTTGAACTTTCACTTCTTTCGCTGACCGGGGGAGTGGCGTCATATTTTGTCGGGGTTCATCGGATCAAACTGAAATCCTTTGACTTTGCCGGGGTGCTGAAAACTGGTCTGGTTGCGCTTTTCGCGGCGGGAACGATGGGCCTCGTGCGCAATGTGGTGCTGGCACAGGGTACATTTTCAGATCTCTTGTCGTTTGCCGTGGTCTATCCGCTGTTGATGTCGGGGTTTCGGCAGGCCCTGCTGGGGCTTTACCTTGCCGTCCTTCGAAACGGAAAGGTGATCCGAAATGTCGTGATCTATGGCGCGGGTGAGACGGGCATGCAGCTTGCCGCTGCCCTGCGGTCGCATGATACGATCCGGGTGGTTGCCTTTGTCGATGACAGTGCGCAGGTGCAGGGGCAAACAATCGTCGGGCTAAGGGTCTATGCGCCTGTTCAGATTGATCGGTTGGCCACCAAATATCGCGTCAGCCGCGTCTTGCTGGCCTTGCCGTCAACCTCTTCTGCCCGACTGACCAACATCGCCCGTGACCTTTCCGCCAAGGGGTTCGATGTGCATCGACTGCCGTCCTTTGCCCAACTGATCGGTGAAGAGGCGATTGTCGATGCCTTGGAACCCGTGCCCACCGGCGCGATTCTGGGCCGCGACCCCGTCCACGTTTTGCAACCCGACGCGGCCCATGCGTATCAGGACAAGGTCGTTCTGGTCACGGGTGCGGGCGGCTCTGTCGGGTCAGAGCTGTGCCGACACCTGCTGCGCTATCGCCCCAAGACACTGATTTTGTTCGAGATGTGTGAGCTGGCGCTTTACACGGTCCATCGAGAATTGGTCGCGCAGGGGGATCTGGGCGCGATTGAGATCGTTCCGATTCTTGGAAGTGTGACCGATCCGCGTCTGGTCCAAAGGCTGTTTGCCGAAGCTGCCGTTGATGTCGTCCTTCATGCGGCCGCGTACAAGCATGTTCCGCTGGTCGAGGCCAATCCGATGGCGGGTCTTGTCAACAATGTCTTTGGCACCCGCACCTTGGCCGAAGCCGCGGTTGAGGCATCGGTGCGGCGCTTCATTCTTGTTTCTACGGATAAGGCGGTTCGACCGACCAATGTCATGGGGGCCTCGAAACGGCTGGCGGAACTGGTGGTGCAAGACATGGCCACCCGCGCCCGAAACACAGATTTTTCCATTGTTCGGTTCGGGAACGTCCTTGGCAGTTCGGGATCGGTGGTTCCCCTTTTCAAAGAGCAAATCGCACGCGGTGGGCCGGTGACCCTGACCCATGAAGACGTCACGCGGTACTTCATGACCATCGCCGAGGCGGCGGATCTGGTATTGATCGCCGGTGCTTTGCCAAAGTCGCGCGGCCCGCATGCGGGTGATCTCTTTGTTCTGGATATGGGAAGGCCTGTGCGCATCCGGGATCTGGCCGAGCGGATGATCCGGTCAAGCGGACTTCGGGTCAAAACCGCGGATGATCCTGCGGGAGATATTGAAATCGTCGTGACCGGCTTGCGTCCCGGCGAAAAGCTGCACGAAGAGCTGTTGATCGCCCCCGGGATGCTGGCGACGCCGCACGAAAAGATCCTGCGCGCCCAAGAAAACGGGATTTCGACTATGGAAATGGCGCGCGCCCTCCAAGACCTGCGTCGTGCCGAGGCTATGGGGGACGTTCCCGCAGCCCTGAGCGTGGTTCAGCGGCACGTCGAAGGCTTTGCCGGTCAGATAGGAAACACCCAACGATGCGCCTGAACGAACGGACCCTGTGGACACGCACTGCCAGATATCTGCGCCACCTGGCCGCGTTTTGCCCGTCAACGGGGCAACCAAACGGTCGGTTCCATGGTGGGCGGATCAATCGGTCCTCTTGGGAGATTTGGGCAAAGGCGGCGATGGTCCTGATGGCCATGGTGGTCGTGCCGCTGTCTGCCGCGGCCGAAAATGCCCCGTCGCTGAACCTGTACGGTTTAACGGGTCTGATCGATATGCCATCGGCCGAGTCGCAACCCGATGGCATGATTCAGCTGAGCACCAGCCATTTCGGGCCGGTTTCACGGAATACTCTGACCTTTCAGATCACGCCGCGCCTGTCTGGCAGCTTTCGCTATCTGGGGGTTCGGGATTGGGTCAAGAATGTTGCGGCAGGGTCGAAAATTGCTGGGATCGATGATTTCAATACCTATTTTGATCGCTCGTTTGACCTGCGTTTTCAATTGTTTGGCGAAGGAAAATATCGTCCGGCGCTTGCCATCGGTTTGCAGGATTTCGTCGGAACCGGCCTCTTTGCCGGCGAATATCTGGTCGCGACAAAGCATCTTGGGCCGGCATTAAAAGTGACCGCCGGATTGGGGTGGGGGCGGCTGGGAACTTATGGGGCCATCGGGTCACCACTGGGTGCGCGCCCCCCCGTTGCGATTGGAAACGGCGGGAATTTCAATTTCGGCCAGTGGTTCCGTGGGCCCGCCGCGCCTTTCGCCGGAGTTGAATGGGCGATTAACGACAGATGGACGGTCAAAGCGGAATATTCGTCGGATGCCTATGGTGAAGAGGCTGGCCCAAAGCGCCGAACCTTTCGCAGAAAAAGTCCGCTAAACTTTGGTCTCGAATATCAAGCCTCGGAGCGGGTGCGGATTGGGGCCTATGCAATGTATGGGTCCGAATTCGGTGTGAACCTCTCCTTTGCGCTGAACCCGAAAAGGGCGCTGACGCCATATCGAGAAACGGCAGGCATGCCGATCAAGGTGCGGCCTTCACCCTTGTTAGAACCCGCCGCGTGGTCAACGGCATGGGCAGATGAGCCCGCAAATGCGAACAGGCTGACCGATGCGCTGCGCCAAGCCTTGGCGGCGTATGGTCTGGGCGTTTATGCCGTGCGGCTTGATGCAACCTTGGCGGAATTGCGTCTGACGGATCACAAATATGACTCGCGTCCCAATGCGATTGGTCGCGCGGCGCGTGCCATGGCGGCGACCCTGCCGCCGTCGGTCGAAACGCTCCGCGTTATTCCAATGGTTCACGGGATGGCCACGACTGCCGTAACCCTGAAACGGGCCGATCTGGAACGATTGGAACCACTGCCCGATGCGGCCGAGGGGATGCTGGCCCTGACGACCATCGAAGATGCCGCAAAGTATCCATCCCCCGCGCCAGTTGCTGGGGCGTTTCCGAAATTGTCTTGGGCGGTTGGCCCCTATTTCCGGCCAAGCTATTTTGATCCGAAAAGCCCGGTTCGGCTTGAAACCGGGCTGCGAGCGACGGCGATTTATCAGATTCTGCCCGGATTCGAGCTTGCCGGGTCGATCCGCTATCCTCTTGCGGGCAATCTTGATGCCGCCCGCCCGCCTTCGAATTCGGTCTTGCCCCACGTCCGCACGGATTTTCCGCTTTATGATCAAAAGGCCAAGCCGGGAATTGAATTTCTGACCGCCACAAAATTCTTTCGTCCCGGCGAAAACCTTTATGCCCGCGTGACGCTTGGCTATCTTGAACCGATGTTTGCCGGCGTGTCGGGTGAGGTGCTTTGGAAGAGCCCAAAATCCCCATTTTCCTTTGGGGTTGAGCTGAATTACGTAAAGCAGCGTGATTTCAACATGCTGTTTGGGCTGCAAAACTATGCCGTTTTGACCGGGCATGCCTCAATCTATGCGGATTTGGGCAAGGGGTATACCGCGCAGGTTGATGTTGGCCGATATCTTGCGGGCGATGTGGGCGTAACGGTTGGTCTGGACCGTGAATTCGGCAATGGGTGGAAGATAGGGGCCTTTGCCACCAAGACGAATGTTTCGGCGGCCCGGTTTGGCGAAGGGTCGTTTGACAAGGGCATTCGCGTGACAGTGCCGCTGACATGGCTGACAGGACTGCCCAGCCAATCCAAGTACAGCACGACCTTGCGACCGACGACCCGCGATGGCGGCGCCCGGCTGGAGCTTCGGGATCGTCTCTACGAAAAGATCAAATCGGATGACATCGCAAGTTATGCTTTGCAGTGGGGGAGGTTCTGGAGATGAGGGTTCTCCTCTGGTGCCTTGGGGTGATTCTTGCCCTCTCGGCCTGCAGCACGCCAAACTCCCCAAACCAAGGGGCGGGAACCGAGGCCTTTGGGTTTTTGAAATCGCAACTCTCTGCGCGGATGGTCACAGATCGGCCGGTTGCGAACACCGCAGTTACGGTGACTCGCAGCATGCTGAAAGGGATTGACGACCCCCTGATTCGCTCGGTGGCGGAGCGGACCAATGCCCATTCCCTTCTTTACATCGCGCAGATCAACGGGGCGTCGCAGGTTTGGTTTGCGCCCGATAAGGTCAGCCTGACGATGCAAGATGGTGTCATCACTCAGTCGCGCGGGTTGGGGGCTGATCTTTATTCGGCGGACGCAGCGCAGATGATTGCGGTGATCCGTGGGGCCCCACCCAATAAGAAAACCCTTATATTATTATGCAGTTAAATTT
>JALQUQ010000120.1 GCA_023263735.1 Paracoccaceae bacterium
GTGTGGCGGGCACCGGAAAATTCATCTGCATCGGCCTGAACTACGCCGACCACGCCGCCGAATCCGGCATGGCCGTGCCGCCGGAACCGGTGATTTTCATGAAGGCCACCTCGGCCATCTGCGGCCCGAACGACCCGATCATCATCCCCCGCGGGTCGGAAAAAACCGATTGGGAGGTTGAACTGGCCGTCATCATCGGCACCAAGGCGAAATACGTCTCCGAAGCCGATGCGATGTCCTATGTCGCCGGTTACGCCGTCACCAACGACGTCTCGGAACGCGCCTTCCAGACCGAACGTGCGGGCCAATGGACCAAGGGAAAATCCTGCGACAACTTTGGCCAATTGGGCCCCTGGCTTGTCACGCGGGACGAGGTTCCCGATCCGCAAAACCTGAAGATGTGGCTGACGCTGAATGGCCAAAAGATGCAGGATGGATCAACGAAAACAATGGTTTACGGGGTGTCCTTTCTGGTTCATTACCTCAGCCAGTTCATGACCCTGCACCCCGGTGACGTCATCTCGACCGGCACGCCCCCGGGTGTGGGGCTGGGGATGAAACCGCCGCGCTATCTGCGGGCCGGAGAGGTGCTGGAACTGGGCATCGACCGTCTGGGCCAGCAGCGTCAGGATGTGATTGCGGACTGATCCATGCGCCTGATCGACACCCATCAACACCTGATCCTGCGCGACCGCCTGTCCTATTCCTGGGCCGAGACGATCCCGGCCTTGGCAGGGCGGTCCTTCACGCTGAACGACTATGCAGAGCTGACCTGCGACAAGGGCTTGATCGGGACGGTTTTCATGGAAACCGCTGTCGATGATGTTGATTTCAAAGAAGAAGCTCGCCTTGTGGCGGGCTTTGTCAAATCGGGCGCGGTGCTGGGCCAGATCGCCAGTTGCCGCCCCGAAGACGAAAGCGGCTTTGACGCGTGGCTTGAAGAACTGCCCGAACTGGGGGTGGTGGGCCTGCGCCGGATTTTGCATGTGGTCGATGACGGCCTGTCGCAGACCGAAACCTTTCGCCGCAACCTGCGCAAGCTGGGGCGGACCGGGCTGCCGTTTGATCTGTGCGTCTTTGCCCGCCAACACCCGATTGCGTTGGACCTGATCCGGGCCTGCCCCGACCAAGTCTTTGTTCTGGATCACTTTGGCAACCCCGATATTGCCCATGACGGGTTTGAACCCTGGTTTCAGACCATGCGCCAACTGGCGCAGAACCCTCAGATTTACGTGAAATTTTCGGGCATTACGGTCAATGCGCGGCCCGATCAGGTGAATGTGCCCGTGCTGCAACCCTATGTGAATGCGCTGATTGATCTGTTTGGCGTCGGGCGCATTGTCTGGGGTGGCGATTGGCCGGTTTGCAATCTGGGATCGGGCTTGCCGGGGTGGATCGATCTGACGCATGCTCTGCTGGATCACCTGACGCAGGAAGAGCGGCAGGCGATTGGATCGGACACTGCGCGCCAGCTTTGGACCCTGCCTGACCTCGGGTGATCCGACCTTGCCGCAGCGTCCCATGACAGGGGGAGACGGTCGGCAATGTCCGAAGTGGCGATGCGCATGGCGGTGCGCGATCTGTTGGGCCCGGATTTTCACGGGGCGAGCTTGACGCTGGTCGAACGGCACGACCGTGACGATGGGGGGCAGGATCTGGTCTTTATGGGCATGGAGGACGAGCGGATCGAGGCCACGTGGTTTCCCTCGGATCGCCCCGACCCGCAGCCCGCGATCCTTTATTGCCATGCCCATGGCGTGCGTTACGAGATTGGGCGAAAGGAGTTGACCGACGGTCGTCCGGCACTTCTGTCGCCATGGCTTCCTGATCTAAGGGCCCGGGGTTATTCGGTTTTTGTGCTTGAGATGCCCTGCTTTGGCAGCAGATCGGCCATGGCCGAAGCCGCCTTGGCCAAGGCGCGACTGTGGCAGGGGCGGGTGCTCTTTGGCCAGATGCTGGGCGAATTGCGGGCCGCGGTTCATTGGCTGCAAGATCAGCCACAGGTGCGGCGCGACAAGATTGCGGCCTTGGGCATTTCGATGGGGGGCACGCTGGCGTGGTGGCTTGCGGCGATGGATCAGCGGATTTCGGCGGTGGTGGCGCTGTGCTGTCTGGCCGATATGGGCGCGATGATCGAAAGCGGCGCCCATGATGGCCACGGCCCCTATATGACGGTGCCCGGCCTTTTGAAACTGGCGCGCACCGGACAAGTGGCCGGTCTGATCGCGCCGCGGCCCCTGTTCGTGGGGGCGGGGCTGCAAGATTGGAGCACGCGAGAGCCCGCATTTTCGATCCTGCGCAGCGATCTGGAGCGGGCCTATGGCCCGGAGGGGGCGGTGCGATTCCATGTAGAAGCCGATCTTGGCCATCAGGAAACGGCCGCGATGCGCCAAGCGGCCCTGCGTTTTCTGGAAGAAGCTCTATAAGTAGATCAATTGTGTATCAATATTTGGCTTTTTGATGTATTTTTGATTGACCAATGATGGGGGCCTGCGTCAACATCCCTTCAAATGCCGACAAAAGGCATTGATGGGAGGATACATGACACAGATTTTGAGAACTGCCGGCAAGGCGGGGGCTTGGGCTACGGTATCGGTGATCGCTTTGGGCGCCACCTCGGCGCTGGCGGGCGAAGTCAGCCTGATGATCTCGGATGTCGATGGCAAGGCCGCCATCGTGCAAGAGCTGGTGGACCGCTACAAGGCGGTTGATCCGAGCCTTGACATCAAGCTGAACGTGGTGGGTTACGACGTGATCCGCGAACAGCTTCCGGTGCAGCTTGAGGCGGGCACGGGCCCGGATATCGCCTTTGTCACCAACCTTGGCGGTCTGAACCCCTATTACCTTGACCTGACGCCCTATGTGGATGCCGCCGCTTGGGAAGCGGCCTATGGCAAGGTCTTGCCGTGGTATCGCGCGGGCAAGCCGGATGGGATCTTTGGCTTCCATACCGAAATGACAGTCACGGGCCCCTATGTGAACCTGACGATGTTCGAAGAGGCCGGGGTCGAATTGCCGGCAGCGGGCGCAACCTGGGATGATTGGGCGGCCGCAACCGCGCAAGTCAAGGAAAAGACTGGGTCTTATGCCGGTATGGTGATGGACCGTTCGGGCCACCGCATGGCGGGCCCGGCCATGTCTTATGGCGCGAAATACTTTGACGATGCGGGCAAGCTGGTGGTGGACGAAGGCTTCAAGACCTTTGCCGCCAAGATGATCCAGTGGCACGAAGAGGGCCTGATGCCGCCGGATATCTGGCCGGCTGTTTCGGGGTCGAAATACGCCAACGGCAACGAGATGTTCTTTAATCAGGATACGCCGTTCTACATGTCGGGGTCGTGGAACACCGGCAACGTGCAGAAAAACGTGGGCGACAAGTTCGACTGGTCGGTCGTTCCGGTTCCCTGCGGTCCGGCTGGCTGCGGTGTGATGCCGGGCGGCGCGGGACTGGTGGGCTTTAAGGCCACGAAAGAGCCGGAAGCGGTGGCCAAGTTCATCGACTGGATGGCGTCGAAAGACATCGCCAAGGAATGGTACACCCGCACCTATGCAATTCCGGCCCATGCCGAGCTGCAAAAGGAAGGGCTGGACTATGTTGGCGCGGGCGCGAATGAAGGTGTGGCCAATGGCCTGACCGCCTTTACCCAGATGGTTGCCGCCGCCGCTGAACAGACCCCGCAGGCCTTTGCGCTGCAGGGCAGCCCGGTGAACACCATCATCTTCAACGCCACGGTCCAGTATCTGAGCGCGGCGATGAACAAGGAACTGACCTTGGACGAGGCCATCGCCAAGATCACCGAAGAAGTCAACAAGAACGCCAACTGAGGCGAAAAAGACCTTGGCATCGCGCGGGGGTCACCTCGCGCGATGTTTGCTGTAAGGGGCAAGGGAAGAGGGGCGGCACATGACTTTGGCGGGCATTCTGGCGCTGGCGATTGCCGTCCTGTGGCTGGGCGGCGGCTCGATCTGGTTGCTGAAAAACCGGGGCTATCGGCTGGCGCAGACGCATGTCTTTGCGATGGATCTGATCGGGTTTCCGGTGGAATTTGCGCAAAGGGTGTTTGGTCGGGGCGGCGTGCCCTATGCTTTGCTGATGCCGAACCTGTTGATCTTTGGCTTCTTCACCTTTTTGCCGATGATCCTGAACTTTTACGTCAGCTTTACCGGTGGATCGTCGATCGTGCTGTTCGATCGGCCATGGGTGGGCTTTGACAATTACTCGGGCATCTTTGATTGCGAAACGATCCTGAGCCCGCGCACCTGCGCCAATTCCGGGTTCAACTTCTGGACGGCGCTGTTCAACTCATTGATCTTTGTGGCCATTCAGGTGCCGATCCTGTGTGTCGTTGCCTTGGCGACCGCGCTTGTCGTCAATCGCGATATTCGCGGCCGGGGCTTTTGGCGGGCGATGTTCTTTTATCCGGTGATGCTGTCGCCGGTGGTGATTGCCAATATCTGGAACTGGGTCTTGCACCGCAAGGGCGTGTTGAATGACACGCTGGGCGGTACGGCCGACGCGATCACCGGTTTGGCCGGGATGACGGGGTTCGACATCTTTGCCACCGTGCTGATGGCGATTTTTCTGTTGATCACGCTGGAGCGTGCGGTGCGCAGCTCGGCCGATCCGTCGCTGGCATGGACCTTTGTCTTTGCCGGGTTGATCTGGCTGGTGATCGGCTGGGCCAATCCTTTGTCGCTGTTGGGGATGGCGTCGTCTTTCTGGCTGGGGCTGGCGGTTGCGGCCGTGCTGGTCTGGTCGGTTGCGACCGTGCGTCCCTTTGCCCGGGGGGTGGTGCTGGCGGCAGGGGTGGTGGCCATCGCGCTTTTGCTGACGATCCAGTTTGACAGCGTGTTTGATTTTGGCGGGTTCCGCCCGGTCAATTGGCTGGTCACGCCCAACACCGGCTGGCCGATGTTCTGGCTGGTGTTTGTGTTTTGCTGGAGCCATATGGGCTTTTACATGCTGATCCTGCTGGCCGGGTTGCAGGCCATTCCGCGCGATCTGTATGAGGCGGCAAAGATGGATGCGACCCGCCCGGCGCGCGCTTTCTGGCGGATCACGCTGCCCTTGGTCATGCCCACGCTGATCGTTGTGCTGGTGCTGTCGCTGATCCGGGGCTTTCAGGTCTTTGACGAGGTCTGGCTGTTGACCGGGGGCGGGCCGGGGCGCGAAACCTTTATGCTGGTGCAAAACATCTATGAAACCGCCTTTATCGGCCAGACGCCCGATTACGGTGCGGCGGCGGCGGGGTCGGTTCTGATGGCCATCGTGATTGCCGTCTTTACCTTTCTGCAATTGTTCCTGACCCGCCGTCAGTCGGAGCTTTGATCATGTCAGCCGTATCCACTTTTCTGACCCGCACCAAAGGCCGCGATGGGCAAAAGGGCACCGTTGGCCTGCAGGATGTGCTGACCTATGGCTATCTGATCTTTGGGGTTCTGGTCATTCTGGCGCCGGTGCTGTGGACCTTTTTGTCATCGGTCAAACCCGAGCGCGCCATCGACAATTTCGACACCCGCCTGTTGCCCATGGCGCCCATCGAACAGCAGGTTGAGGGGATCGGCCTGAAAGAGGTGTTCCTCTACACCAATGAGGCGGGCGAAGAGACCGAGGTCATCAAGACCGGCCCGACGCGCAAGTTGACCGATGTTGCCACGCCCGATCAGCCGACGGCGGTGTTCACCGTGCCCAAAGAAAGCCTGACGGTGGCCGAGGAAATCCGCGTGGCGACCGAGAATTACCTTGACCCGATCCTGCGGCGGAACGGGCAAGAGAATTTCACCTTTTTCACCTATCTGTTCAACTCGGTCTTTGTGACGGTGGTGGCCACGGTGATCACCCTTTTGATCAACGCCATGGCGGCGTTCGCGCTGTCGAAATACAAGTTCCGCGGACGGCTGACCTTTACCCTGTTGATCGTGGCCACGTTGCTGATCCCGTCGTCGATCATCCTTGTTTCCCTGTTTTTCGTGGTCTGGAGTTTCGGGATCTTTGGCAGCCTGTGGGGGGTGATCATTCCCGCTGCGGCAACGCCCACGGGGGTGTTTCTCTTGCGCCAATACATGCTGACGATCCCCGACGAATTGCTTGAGGCCGCGCGGATGGATGCGGCCAGCGAATGGCGGATTTTCTGGCGCATCATCATGCCCTTGTCCTTGCCCGCGCTTTCGGTGCTGGCGATCCTGTCGGTGATCTGGCGGTGGAACGATTTCCTGTGGCCGCTGATCGTGCTGATTTCCGACCCTTCGGCCCATACGCTGCAAATCGGCCTGACGACATTCTCGGGCGAATTCGACAGCGATTTCCATTACATCCTTGCGATGACCGTGGTCTCGCTTGTTCCCATCACGCTGGTCTTTGTCTGGCTTCAGCGTTTCATCACAACCGGCATTGCCACCACAGGCCTGAAATGACCACGACCCCAGCACTTCAGTTGAAATCCATCAAGAAAGCCTATGGCGCCGTTCAGGTCATCCATGGGATCGACCTGACGATCGAAGAGGGCGAGTTCGTTGTTTTCGTGGGCCCATCGGGCTGCGGGAAATCAACGCTTTTGCGCCAGATCGCCGGGTTGGACGAGCCGACCAGCGGCGAGATTATCCTGCGCGGCCGCGATGTGACCCATGTTCCGGCGGCCGAGCGGGGGTTGTCGATGGTGTTCCAATCCTATGCGCTTTATCCGCATATGTCTGTGCGGCAGAACCTGTCTTTTGGGCTGGAAAACCTGCGGATGGACCGGGCCGAGATCGCGCGCCGGGTGGATCAGGCGGCCAAGATGTTGCAGATCGATACGTTGCTGGAGCGCCGTCCGGGGCAATTGTCGGGCGGGCAACGGCAAAGGGTGGCGATTGGCCGGGCCATCGTGCGCGAGCCGGTGATCTTTTTGTTTGACGAGCCGCTGTCGAACCTTGATGCCGAATTGCGTCTGCAAATGCGGGTGGAAATCGCGCAACTGCATGCCGATCTGGGCAATACGATGATCTATGTGACCCATGATCAGGTCGAGGCGATGACGATGGCCGACCGGATCGTGGTGTTGAACAAGGGCAAGATCGAACAATTCGGGTCGCCGATGGAACTGTACCACCACCCGGCGACGCGGTTCGTGGCCACCTTTATCGGTCAGCCCAACATGAACCTGATCCCCGCCACGGTTCTGGGGGCAGGGGCCGAGGGGTTGACGGTGGAATTTCTGGGCGGATCGCGCGTAACCCTGCCGGTCGAGGCCGGAAAGGCGCGGGCCGGGGACAAGGTCGAAGTGGGTCTGCGGCCGGAAAATCTGATCGTGGGGCAGGGGCTTTCGATGCATCTGCGGGTGCTGGAACGGTTGGGCGGAACGGCGATTGCCTATGGTCAGATGGCCGACGGGCTGAAACTTTGCGCGGCCCTGCCCGGCGACACAGCGGTGAGCGAGGGGCAGACGGTCGATCTGAGCTTTAGCCCCGCCGATGCCCATGTTTTTGACGCCCAAGGCCAAGTGATGCGGCGGCAGCAGGCCCCGGCGCTTGCCGCCTGATCAAAGGAAAAGATGATGCGTATTGTCACCTCGGGCGCGGGTCTGCGCGCTGGTTACGTTCTAAAGGCCCTGCGGGAAGAAATGCCCGAAGCCGAGATCGTGGGCTATTATGATCCGCAGCCCACGCATCTGGAGATGATCGGCATCGACACGCCGCGTTATCCCAGCATCGAGGCGATGCTGTCGGATGCCAAACCCGATCTTTACTGCGTCTTTTCGCCCAATGTCTTTCACCTTGATCAGATCCGGCTGGGGCTGGAGGCCGGGGTGCAGGTGTTCACCGAAAAGCCGGTGGTGGTGTCGATTGATGAAACGCTGGAACTCGCCCGGCTTTTGGCGGCGCATGGTGGGGTCAATCGCGCCATGGTGGGTCTGGTCTTGCGTTATTCGCAGCACATGGTCGATCTGCGGGCGGCCATGGCTGCGGGATGGCTGGGCGAGGT
>JALQUQ010000121.1 GCA_023263735.1 Paracoccaceae bacterium
CCATCAAATCCAGAAAGGTTTCGATCCAGTCTGACTGCATGGTTCCGCCCCGTCTAATCGGATTTTCCGATTAATAACGGCCAGAAGACCCGATTGAAAGCGCCGAAATCACAGGGAATAGTGTGGGCGAAAACGAGAGGGGGACGAACATGGCAGAGCTTCCGACACAGGCCAGAGTGGTGATCATCGGGGGCGGTGCCGTGGGGGTGTCGTCGCTGTTTCATCTGGCCAAGGCGGGGTGGACCGATTGCGTTCTGCTGGAGAAAAACGAGCTGACCGCGGGCAGCACGTGGCATGCGGCCGGAAACGTTCCGACCTTTTCGTCAAGCTGGTCGATCATGAACATGCAGCGCTATTCGGCCCAGTTGTACCGGGGCTTGGGCGCGGCGGTCGATTACCCGATGAATTACCATGTGACCGGATCGGTCCGCTTGGGCCACAGCGCCGAACGACTTCTTGAATTCAAACGCGTGGCGGGCATGGGCCGGTATCAGGGCATGGATCTGGATGTCCTGACCCCCGAGGATATCAAGAGCCGCTATCCCTTTGTTGAAACACACGATCTTTCGGGCGCCTTGTACGACCCCAATGATGGCGACATCGATCCGGCCCAGCTGACCCAAGCGCTGGCCAAAGGTGCGCGCGACATGGGGGCGCATATCGAACGCTTTTGCCCGGTGACCGCTGCGCGGTGGACGGGGGCGGACTGGGTGATCTCCACGCCCAAGGGCGACATTCGCGCCGAATATGTTGTGAACGCGGGTGGCTATTACGCAGCCGAGGTGGGGCGGATGTTTGGCCGCCGCGTGCCGATGATGGTGATGAGCCACCAGTACCTTTTGTTCGACGCCATCCCGGAACTTGAGGCCTGGACGAAAGAGGTCGGGCACAAGCTTCCCCTCCTTCGCGATGTCGACAGCAGCTATTACCTGCGACAGGAAAAGATGGGGTTCAACCTTGGCCCCTATGAAAACCCCTGCCGCGCGCATTGGGCAACGCCCGATGACCCGATGCCCGACGATTTCAGCTTTCAACTGTTCCCCGACGATCTGGATCGGATCGAATGGCACATCAGCGACGCGATGGAGCGGGTGCCGCTGCTGGCCGAGGCAAAGTTGCAAAAGGTGATCAACGGCCCGATCCCCTATACCCCGGACGGCAACCCCTTGATCGGCCCGATGCCCGGCGTGCCCAATGCGTTTGAGGCCTGCGTCTTTACCTTTGGCATCTGCCAGGCGGGCGGGGCGGGCAAGGTTCTGGCAGAATGGGTCACCGAGGGCGCGACCGAATGGGACATGTGGTCCTGCGATCCACGCCGCTTTACCGGCTTTGAAGATCACGCCTATTGCGTGGCCAAGGGCAAGGAAGTCTATGGCCACGAATACGCCATCCACTTCCCGCATCACGTCTGGCCCGAAGGCCGGATGAAGAAAACATCCGCCGTGCATGACCGGGTTTCGGCCATGGGGGCGCAATTCGGGCCCTATAATGGCTGGGAACGCGCGCTTTGGTACGCCCGCCCGGGGGATGACACCTCGGAGGCAGCCCAGAAAACCTGGTCGCGCCAAGGCCCTTGGTTCGCGGCCGTCAAAGCCGAATGCGAGGCCGTGCGCGATGCCTGCGGGATTTTGGATCTGCCGGGCTTTTCGCGGTATCGCCTGACCGGCCCCGGCGCGGCCGACTGGCTGTCGCGGCAGATCACCGGCAAACTTCCGGGGCAGGGCCGGGTGGGTTTGGCCTATTTCGCCGATGACAAGGGCCGGATCGTCACCGAAATGAGCGTGGCGCGGATGGGCGCGGATGACCTGCTGCTGATCACCGCCGCCACCGCCCAAGAGCATGACAAGGCGTGGCTGTCCCGTCATCTGGACGCGGGCCTGACGTTGGAGGACCAGACGACCGCGTGGAGCACGCAGATTCTGACCGGCCCGAAATCGCGCGATATTCTGGCGAAGGTTTGCGACGGCGATCTGACCCGACCCTGGTTGACCTGGCAAAACGCCCGGATTGCCGAGGCCGAGGTGATGCTGATGCGCGTCAGTTTCGCGGGGGAATTGGGTTGGGAGGTGCATTCGCGGATTGCCGACACCCAAGCGGTTTGGGACGCCCTGATCGAGGCCGGCACCCCCCATGGCCTGCGCCCGTTCGGAATGTTTGCGCTGAATTCCCTGCGGATTGAAAAGGGCTATCGGGCGTGGAAGGGGGATCTTTCCACCGACTATTCGGTTTTGCAGGGCGGGCTTGAGCGGTTTGTCGATTGGTCAAAACCGGACTTCTGTGGAAAGGCCGCCCTTGCCGCCGAAAAACAGGCTGGGGTGAGAAAGCGGTTCGTGACGCTGAAGGTCGCGGCCGGAGACTATGATCCGCCCTATATGTCGACCGTCTGGCATGAGGGTCAGGTGGTGGGTGAAACCACCAGCGGCTATTGGGGGCATCGCGTGGGGGCCTGTCTTGCCTTGGGGATGCTGCGGGCCGATCTGGCCGTGCCGGGCACCCGCGTCGAGGTTGAAATCTTTGGCGACAAGGTAGAGGCCGAGGTGCTGGCCGATGGCCCGGTGTGGGATGCGGACAACAAGCGATTGCGGGGATAAGGCTGGGGGCTCTGCCCCCATCGGCTTTCGCGACGGGCGCGAAAGCCTGCCCCCGGGATATTTGGACCAAGATAAAGGATGAAAGACGTGGCTCTGCCGAAACATGCGCGCGTGGTGGTGATTGGGGGCGGCGTTTCCGGCTGTTCGGTGGCCTATCATCTGGCCAAGGCGGGTTGGACCGACATCGTCTTGCTGGAGCGGCGGAAGTTGACCAGCGGGACGACCTGGCATGCCGCAGGCCTGATCGGGCAATTGCGGGCCAGTGCCAATATGACCCGATTGGCGCGCTATTCGGCCGGGCTTTATGTCGGGCTGGAGGAGGAAACCGGGATTTCGACCGGAATGCGGCAGGTTGGATCGATTTCGGCCGCGCTGACCCCGCATCGGATGGAGGAATTGCGGCGGCAGGCCACGATGGCGCGGATCTTTGGGGTCGATGTGCACGAGATTTCGCCTGCGGAGATCAAGGCGATGTATCCGCATCTGGAGGTTGGCGATGTGGTGGGCGGGGTGCATCTGCCGCTGGATGGGCAATGCGACCCGGCCAATATTGCGATGGCTTTGGCCAAGGGGGCCCGGATGCGGGGGGCGACCATCGCCGAGGGCGTCAAGGTGACCCGGGTGGTGACCTCTGAGGGCCGCGTGACCGGGGTTGACTATACGGGGCCGGAGGGTCCGGGGCATATCGCCGCCGATATCGTGGTGAATTGTGCCGGCATGTGGGGGCGCGATCTGGCCGCGCAGAATGGGGTGGCTGTGCCGCTTCATGCCTGCGAGCATTTCTATCTGGTGACCGAGCCGGTGGATGGGTTGGGCCATTTGCCGGTGCTGCGCGTGCCCGATGAATGCGCCTATTACAAATCGGATGCTGGCAAGATGATGCTGGGCGCTTTTGAACCCAAGGCCAAGCCGTGGGGGATGGCGGGCATTCGCGAGGATTTCGAATTTGACACCCTGCCCGAGGATTGGGACCATTTCCAGCCGATCCTGGAGGCGGCGATGGCGCGGATGCCGCTGTTCCAGACCGCCGGAATTCATACGTTTTTCAATGGGCCCGAGAGTTTTACGCCCGATGATCGCTATTATCTGGGCGAGGCGCCGGAATTGAAGGGATATTGGGTCGCGGCCGGATATAACTCGATTGGGATTGCATCGTCGGGTGGGGCCGGAATGGCGCTGGCGGCCTGGATCACCGAAGGCGAGCCGCCCTTTGATCTGTGGGAGGTCGATATCCGCCGGGCCCAGCCGTTCCAGAAAAATCGCGCCTATCTGAAAGACCGGGTGAGCGAGACGTTGGGCCTGCTCTATGCCGACCATTATCCTTATCGGCAGATGGAAACCAGCCGGGGGGTGAAACGGTCGCCGCTTCATGCGCATCTGGCGGCGCGTGGTGCGGTGTTTGGCGAGGTTGCCGGGTGGGAGCGGGCCAATTGGTTTGCGAAACCGGGGCAGGACCGCGCCTATCGGTATGACTGGCATCGGCAGAACTGGTTTGACAATCAGGCGGACGAGCACAGGGCCATACGCACCGGTGTGGGCCTTTTTGACATGACGAGTTTTGGCAAGATCCGGGTCGAGGGGCCGGGCGCGCTTCGGTTCCTGAACCGGGTCTGTTCGGCCGAACTGGATGTGGCGGCGGGGCGCATCGTCTATACGATGATGCTGAATGCGCGTGGCGGGATCGAAGCCGATTTGACCGTGACGCGGCTGTCGGAAACGGCGTTCCTGTTGGTGGTGCCGGGGGCGACGTTGCAGCGCAATCTGGCGTGGCTGCGGTCGCAGTTGGCCGAAGATTTTGCGGTGATCACCGATGTTTCGGGGGGTGAGGCGGTTCTGTGTTTGATGGGGCCGCAATCCCGCGACGTCTTGATGCGGGTCAGCCCGAACGATTTCAGCAATGCGGCGCATCCCTTTGGTATGGCGCGCGAAATCGAGATTGGCATGGGTCTCGCGCGGGCGCATCGGGTGACCTATGTCGGCGAATTGGGCTGGGAACTTTATGTGCCGACCGAACAGGCGGCGCATGTGTTTGAGGCTTTGGAGGCCGCAGCGCCCGAGATGAAATTGTGTGGTCTGCACACGCTGGATTCTTGCCGGATCGAAAAGGCCTATCGTCATTGGGGCCATGACATCACCGACGAGGATCACGTGTTGGAGGCCGGTCTGGGCTTTGCCGTTTCCAAGAAGAAAGCCGCGTTTCTGGGGCGTGAGGCGGTTTTGCGCAAGGCCGAGGCGGGGCTGTCGCGGCGGATGGTGCAGTTCCTTGTTCGCGATCCAGAGGCCGCGATTTTCCACAATGAGGCCTTGGTGCGAGATGGAAAGATCGTCGGTCCGGTGACCAGCGGCAATTATGGTCATGCTTTGGGTGGAGCGGTTGCCATGGGCTATGTGCCCTGCGCCGGACAAAGCGAGGCCGAGGTGCTGGGATCGACCTATCAGATTGAAATTGCAGGGCGGCGTTATGCGGCAGAGGCATCGCTGGTGCCGCTGTATGACCCAAGATCAGAGCGGGTGCGCGCCTGATCCGGGTGCCCATAGGAAAGGAAGCGGAGATGAGCGAAACGCAAGAGTTCTGCGAACCGGCCAAGGCGCGGCGGTCAGGGGGGCGGGGGGCACGCGTGGCGCTGCGCTCGGCCCCGTTGGAGGAAAGCAAACGCCCCATACGGGCTGGTATGGTTGGCGGCCAATATCAGCCGCTGACCGATGCGGGCGTTCAGCAAATCCATCAGGCGGCGCTGGATGCGCTGGAGCAGATCGGTCTGTCGAATGCCACCCCATCGGGTATTCGGATCTTGACCGGGGCGGGGGCCATCTTGGGGGATGATGGGCGCATCCGGTTTCCGCGCGCCTTGGTCGAAGATATGCTGGCGGTCGCTTGCAAGGATTTGACCCTGTATGGCCGTGACCCCAAACATGACCTGCATCTGTCGGGTAGCCGTGTCCATTTCGGCACGGCGGGGGCTGCGGTCCATGTGGTTGATCTGGAGACGAACACCTATCGCGACAGTACGGCGCAAGATCTTTATGATGCCGCACGTATCACGCATCAGCTTGATAACGTGCACTTTTTCCAAAGGGCGATGGTTTGCCGCGACGTGACCGACAATTTTGATATGGACGTCAATACGCTTTACGCCTGTCTGGCGGGGACGACCAAACATGTTGGAACCTCGTTCAGTGAGCCGGGGCATGTGGCGGGGTGTTTCGACCTGCTGCACATGGTTGCCGGGGGCGAGGCGGCGTGGCGCGCGCGGCCGTTCGTTTCGAATTCCAACTGCTTTGTCGTGCCGCCGATGAAATTCGCGCAGGAAAGCTGCGACGTGATGGAGGATTGCGTACGCCGCGGTATGCCCGTGTTGTTGCTGAGTGCGGGGCAAGCCGGAGCCACGGCTCCCGCGCCAATTGCTTTGGCCATCGTGCAGGCCGTTGCCGAATGTCTGGCGGGCGTGGTCTACGTAAATGCCATTCAACCGGGCGCGCCGGCGATTTTTGGCACTTGGCCTTTTGTGTCGGATCTGCGGACCGGCGCCATGTCGGGGGGCAGTGCGGAACAGGCCCTTTTGACGGCGGGCTGCGCCCAGATGCATCGCTTTTACGGCCTGCCGGGCGGCGCTGCAGCGGGTATTTCCGACAGCAAACTGCCGGACATGCAGGCCGGATGGGAGCAGGCGATCACCAACACGCTTGCGGGTCTTTCGGGCCTGAACATGGTCTACGAAGCCGTTGGCATGCACGCCAGCCTTTTGGGATTTTGTCTTGAAAGTCTGATCCTTGGCGATGACATTCTGGGGCAGGTCTTGCGCTGCGTGCGCGGGATCGACGTCACCCCCGACAGCACCAGTATCGAGGCGATGAAAGAGGTCTGTATGGGTGGGCCGGGGCATTATCTGGGGTCCAATCAGACCCTGTCGCTGATGCAAACCGAATATGTCTACCCGACGCTTGGCAACCGGATGAGCCCCAAGGAATGGGTCGAGGCCGGGCGGCCATTGCTCTTGGACCGTGCGATTGCCCGCAAGCATGACCTTTTGGCCCGGGGCCACAGTCAGATTGCCGCCGACCTTGACGCGGCGATCCGGCAAAAATTCAACATCCACTTCCGTTAAGGGCAGCGCCAATGAAATACGGCTATATCGGTTTGGGAAATTTGGGTGGGCACATCGCGGCCAGCCTGTTGCGCGCTGGCTTTCAAGTGGTGGTCTATGACCGCGATCCAAGCTTGGCCGAACGCCACCGTATGTTGGGTGCGACGGTCGCCAGTTCGGCGGCCGAAGTTGCAGAGCTTTCGGATCATGTGTTCACCTGCCTGCCGTCGCCTGCCGTTTCAGAACGCGTTCTGGCTGAGATTCTGCCCAAGATGAGGCCCGGCGCAACCTGGATCGAAAACTCGACCCTGGGGCGCGATGATATGGTGCGGCTTGGTGCTGTGGCTGCGCAATCGGGCGTGCAAACGCTGGAATGCCCGGTGACCGGGGGGGTCCATCTGGCGGCGCGGGGCGAAATCACCGTGCTGGCAGGGGGCGCGGCTGAACTGGTCGAATTGCACAAACCTGCGCTTCAGGTCATCGGAAATCGGCTGTTCCACATGGGCGATCTGGGCAGCGCTGCGATCATCAAGGTGATCACCAACATGCTGGCCTTCATTCACCTGAAGGCCTGCGCCGAGGCTTTGATGCTGGCCAAACGCGGGGGGCTGGATCTGGGGCAAAGCTGGCATGCGATCGCGGCCTCGTCCGGCACCAGCTTTGTCCATGAAACCGAAGGTGCGCTGATCCTGAACGGCAGCTATGACATTGCCTTCAACATCGATCTTGCGCTGAAGGATCTGGGATTCGCCCTGAATTTTGGCCGCGAATTCGGCGTGCCGCTTGATCTGGCATCGATCACAAATCAAACCTATGTCGCCGCCAAGGCTGCCTATGGCGGCGAAGCGCAATCGCCAATGATCGCCAAATTACTGGAAGATCTTTTGGGCACCGACCTGCGCGCCGAAGGATTTCCCGCCAGACTGGAGTGAACCAGATGGGAGCGTGCACAGAGAGTTTGGGAGATGGTGGGTGATGAGAGACTCGAACTCCCGAC
>JALQUQ010000122.1 GCA_023263735.1 Paracoccaceae bacterium
CACCTCATGGGGCGCGGACCTTCCGGGAGAGCCTCGCTTGGGCGATCTGGTGATGCGGATCCTGAAACTGGTGCCCGATCTGCCGCGCCTGCGGATCAGTTCCATTGATTCGATCGAAGCCGATGAAAACCTGATGCAGGCCATCGCGACCGAACCGCGTTTGATGCCGCATCTGCACCTGTCGCTTCAGGCGGGCGACGACATGATCCTGAAACGGATGAAACGCCGCCACCTGCGCGACGATGCGATTCGGTTCTGTGAAGAGGCCCGCAGGCTGCGTCCCAAAATCATTTTCGGGGCCGATATCATCGCAGGCTTCCCGACCGAAACCGAAGATATGTTTGAAAACAGTCTCAGGCTGGTGGAGGAATGCGATCTGACATTCCTGCATGTTTTCCCGTTCAGCCCGCGCAAGGGCACCCCGGCGGCCCGTATGCCGCAAGTGAAAGGCCCGCTGATCAAAGAGCGCGCCGCCCGTTTGCGCGTGGTGGGAGAGGCCGCCTTGACGCGCCACCTGCTGGCGCAACAGGGGGTGGAGCATCGGATCTTGCTGGAAGGGCCGCGTCTGGGCCGCACCGAGCAATTCACCGAGGTGGAATTTACCGCCGATCAACCCGAAGGCCAGATCATTCAGGCGCGGATCACCGGGTTTAACGGTGGCAGGCTGGCGGCCTGACCCCGTTTTGTTCTATGATCGGGCATCATGCCCGCCCTGTGCCGCGATTGCCTGACCCCCTTTGACCACCCGCCGCCGCGGGGGCGCTGCCCGCTGTGCCGGTCGCCGCGGCTTTTGGTGCATGAAGAGCTGTTTTCGCTGTCGATCGCGCATATGGATTGCGATGCGTTTTATGCCAGCGTGGAAAAGCGCGATGATCCCAGCTTGGCCGACAAGGCGGTGATTGTGGGTGGCGGGCAACGGGGTGTTGTTTCAACCTGCTGCTATATCGCCCGCATTCATGGGGTTCGATCAGCCATGCCGATGTTTCAGGCGCTGAAACTGTGCCCCGATGCCACAGTGATCAAACCGCGCATGTCGCGGTATGTCGAAGTCTCTCGCCAGATCAAGGCGATGATGGAGGAGATGACGCCCAGCATCGAACCGCTCTCCTTGGACGAAGCGTTTCTGGATCTGACGGGAACCGCGCGTTTGCATGGCGCGCCGCCTGCGGTGATGCTGGCGCGACTCTTGAAACGGATGGAAACGGAGTTGGGGCTTTCCGGCTCGGTCGGACTGTCGCACAACAAGTTTCTGGCCAAGATCGCCTCGGATCTGGACAAACCGCGCGGGTTTTCCGTGGTGGGGCGGGCGGAAACGCAGGCCTTTCTGACCCCGAAACCCGTTCGGATCATTTGGGGCGTTGGCACGGCCACGCAGGCCGAGTTGGAAAAGGCGGGGATTCGCACCATTGCCGACTTGCTGCGATGGGATCAGCGCGACCTGACTCAACGGTTCGGGCAAATGGGCGACCGTCTTTGGCATCTGGCGCGGGGCTTGGATACGCGGCGAGTCAACCGGGATGAACGGTTGAAGTCGATTTCCAAAGAGACCACGTTTTTCGAAGACACCTCAGACCCCGATCTTTTGGACGGCCATATCTGGCGGCTTTCGGAACAGGTGGCAGATCGGGCCAAGGCGCGGCAGTTGGCTGGGCGGACGGTCACGCTCAAGCTGAAAAAGGATGATTTTCAACTGGTCACCCGCCGTCATGCCCTCTCTGATCCAACGCAGATCGCGGATCGCATTTACCGCGCTGCGCATGACCTGTTGACCCATGCCAATGTTTCGGGGCCATTTCGGCTGATCGGGGTGGGGATCTCTGATCTGTTTCCCGAAGATCAGGCGGATCGCTCGGGCGATCTCTTGGACCCTCTGGCGCACAAGCGCGCGGCCGCAGAGCGGGCAACCGATGCCATTCGCGCCCGATTCGGCTCTGACGCGATCATCAAGGGGCGATCACTTCGCTGATCGTCACTCGGCCGCCAGCGGAAGATCTGCCCGGCCCAATCGTGCGATTCGGGCGATGATCGTGTCGAGCAGCGTCTTGAAGGATTGAAAATCGGCAGATCGGGTGACCGTCGCCTCATCCATGTAAAGCGAGCGGTCGATTTCCACCTGAATCGCGTGAAACCCACGCGTGGGGCGGCCATAGGCTTGCGTGATATAGGCGCCCGAGAACGGCGTATTGCGCACGACGCGCAATCCGCTGCTGACGAAAGCATCCTCGATCTGGTCCATCACGTCGCGGCTGGCTGCGGCACCGAATCTGTCCCCCAACACGACCTGAGGCCGCGCCGCCCCCGGACGGCTGTGCATTTCGATGGCCTCGTGCGGCATCGAGTGACAATCCACCAGAATCGACTTCCCGAATCGTCTGACAGACTCCTCGGTCAGGCGGCGCAATTCTGCGTGATAGGGCCGCCAATGCTGATCAATGCGCCACTGCGCCTCGGTCAAAGACAGTTTTCCGGAATAGATCGCGCGCCCACCCGCCACGACACGGGGAATCACCCCAAGGCCGGATGCGATGCGCGGATTGTGCGGGCTGCGCTGCACCCCATCGACCACCGCCGGGTCAAGTTCGTCGCAGGCCCTGTTCATGTCGATATAGGCGCGCGGGGCCTTGGCACACAGCAATTGCGCGCCAAACTGTGGTGCTGATTGGAAAAGATCATCAACGAACGCATCTTCGGATGACCGGATCGTCAGGGGATCAAGCGTCGAATTCGCCAAGAAATCCAAAGGATATTCCCGCCCGCTGTGCGGCGAGGAAAACACCACGGGCGTTAGAACCTGGGTGGGTTTCAACAGATAAAAGGCGTCGCCGTGCATGAATTCTCCTTGGAAACATCATACCTGTGATGCGTGTTTGTCCAAAGGCCAAATTTGGGCAAGTTCATGACCAGACTGTTGAAAGTCGGTTTCCTGCCGTTCCCCCCTTGCAGCCCGTTCTGGAAGTGGCTATAGACCCCCCCACACCGAAGCTGTGGCGACAGAAATGCCACGCAGCACCGGGCAAGTGGGCGGTTAGCTCAGCGGTAGAGCACTACGTTGACATCGTAGTGGCCACTGGTTCGATCCCAGTACCGCCCACCATTCACCGCCCCCGTTCGCGGGGGCATATGTTTTCTTCTGGCGCGTGATGCGCCGCGACAGGTAGAGGAGACCGCTATGAAAGTTGCGAACTCGCTCCGCTCGCTGAAGACGCGTCACCGCGATTGCCAGATCGTGCGCCGCAAAGGCCGCGTCTATGTGATCAACAAGACGCAAAAGCGTTACAAAGCCCGTCAGGGCTGATCGCTTCCCGGCGAGGGAATTTCAAAGGGCCGCTGCGGGCAACCGCGCGGCCCTTTTCTTTTGCGCCAAGGCCGGATCAGATGACCGCGACCAATCACAGGGGGGAAACCGATGCATCCCAATCCGGCTTTCCGTGGTGCCAGCCAAGAACAGAACCTGGCCTTTGCCCGCCAGATTGGTTTTGGAACCTTGGTCATCACTGCGGCACGCGGGCCCGAATTGGCGCATGTCCCGTTTGTTTTGGCCAATGACGGGTCGCTGGCCGACATTCACCTTGCCCGGTCAAACCCGATTGCCCGCGCCGATTTGCCGACAAAGGCCGTTTTGTCGGTGCAGGGGCCGCATCATTACATCAGCCCCGATTGGTACGGCCCCCATACCGATCAGGTGCCGACTTGGAATTATGTCGCTGTTCATCTGCGGGGCACTTTGGAACCGCTTCCTCCAGAAGGTCTTGAGCCGCAAATCACCGCCCTTTCGGCCGAGCACGAGAATCGGTTGATCCCGGGTAAACGGCCGTGGACCACGGATAAAATGAGCCCCGGCTCGATGGAGCGGATGATGCGGATGATCCTGCCCTTCCGTCTGCGGATCGAAACCGTTGATGGCACATGGAAGCTGAACCAGAATAAAACCATAGAAATCCGTGCCCGCGCCGCTGCGGCCTTGGGTGCGCAAGGCGGCGTTCCAGATGCCGTTGCGCTGTCCCGGTTGATGTGCCCAAAGGCTGATTGATTTCCAATCTGGAAAAACAGTGTTTTCATGGCAACTTAGCGCTGCACGGTTGCAGGAAAGGGCGTATGGTTCCCGCAGTTGTTTAGGGGGTAGCATGCGCGATTTTCGGGTGGTCGACGTCTTTACCTCGATTCATTTGCAGGGAAATCCCGTCGCCGTTGTCATGGGGGCAGACGGACTCAGCGCCGAGGACATGCAAAAGATCGCTTCTTGGACCAACCTGTCCGAGACGACGTTTCACCTGCAACCCACCAATCCCATGGCCGATTATCGTCTGCGGATTTTCACGCCCGTTTGCGAACTGCCCTTTGCGGGCCATCCGACGCTTGGCAGTGCCCATGCGCTGATCGAGGCGGGCCTGATCAAGCCGCAGTCGAATGCTGTCGTGCAAGAATGTGAAAGCGGGCTGATCCCCATCGCGATCGAAGGGCAGGGCCCGGCGCGGCTTTTGCATCTGTGCCTGCCCCAAGCCCGCTTTACCGAACTGTCCGAAAGCGACCTTGACGCGCTGCGTGGGGTGCTCAGGGCCGCTCCGAAAACGACGATGCGACCGGCGATCGTGGATGTTGGCCCCCGCTGGCTGGTGATCGAATTGGACGACGCCGACGCCGTGCTGGCGCTAAAGCCCGATCCTGCGGCGCTGTCGGCATTTGAACAGGGGCTGAACCTTGTTGGGGTGACGGTGTTCGGGCACCATCCTGATGGCCAAAGCAGCTATGAGGTGCGGTCCTTTGCCCCCTCAAGCGGGATGTACGAAGACCCGGTCTGTGGCAGCGGAAATGGTGCCGTGGGGGCCTATTTGCTGCGGTCTGGGGTGCTGCAAGACGGGTCGGCCTATCAGGCGACTCAGGGGCAATGCCTGGGGCGTGACGGGCGTATTTTCATCCGGGTGTCCGAGGGGCGCGTGCATGTCGGCGGTCAGGCCGTGACAACCGTGTTGGGCCGCCTTCGCCTGCCAACGGGGGCGGATGTCTGATCCCCCGCATCGATTCGCCTCTCCTTTGCGCCCCGGTTTCATTGGACAGATCTCCTTTGCTTGCCTAGCATCCTCTGTATGAAACCGGAGGATGTGATGCCGCTTCCCCTTGCGCCGCTTTTGCCGATTGCCCTGCGCCTTGGCGCGGTGGCCGCCGTGGGCTTTGCCGCCAAAAAGATCATTGCCGCAAAGACATGGACGGGCCGTACCGATCAACGGGCCGAAGATGCGATGGACGACTTGGGCGAGGGTCTTTCGACCCATCGGCCCAAGGATGCGCCCGGTCAAGGCAACGCCGGAATGCGGCTGCGGCGGACCCTCCGCTTTCGGGGCAAGACGTATGAACTTGACGCCAGCGCGCTGGCCCGGGTCCGGATCAAGGAAATCGAATGAAGCTGTTTTACTCGCCCACGTCGCCCTATGTGCGCAAAGTCTTGGTTCTTGCCGAAGAGGCCGGGATCACCGGGATCGAACATGTCGCGGCCGCTGGCACACCCGTTGCGCCCGACGCCGGGGTCATTGCGGCCAACCCATTGGGCAAGGTTCCGGCGCTGATCTGCGACGATGGCCGCGTCTTGTATGACAGCCGGGTGATTTGCCAATACCTCGACGATCTTTCTGGCAGGGGTCTCTATCCGGCCGGGGCCAAACGCTGGGATGTCTTGACGGTCGAGGCGACGGCAGACGGCATCCTCGATGCGGCGCTGCTGATGGTTTACGAATGGCGAATCCGCCCGGAAGAGGCGCGCCACGCCCCATGGGTCGAAGGCCAGTGGTCCAAGATCGACCGGGCGCTGACGGCGGTCGAGCAGGATTGGATCGATCTGCTGTCCGGCCCGCTGACCATGGCGCAGATCGCCATGGGCGCGGCTTTGGGGTATCTGGACTTTCGGCTTGCCGCGCGGAACTGGCGGGAAGGGCGGCCCGGATTGGCCGCTTGGGAGGCCGATTTTGCAAAGCGGGCGTCGATGCAATCCACCGTGCCACAGGCTTGACCAATGACCTCACATAGGCTCTCGGGCGCTGATTTGAAGGGCAGGCGCGCCGATTTCGCCACAGCTTTCGTGAATCCTCTGCATAACAATGGTCCTGCGCCCGTTTGTCCGCTGGACGTAAGCCTTTCGCTTGTCTAAAAGCCCCCCCGGCAGGGTGATGGGAAACCATGGCCTCGAAATGTTTTGGGTCGCGCGCCCCGCGGCCCCGGAAGGGAGAATATCTCGTGTCCCACGCAGAAGACCACGCAGGCACCCGCAGGGATTTCCTGTACTACGCCACAGCCGGGGCCGGGGCAGTTGCCACCGGTGCCGCAGTTTGGCCGCTCGTAAACCAGATGAACCCGTCGGCCGACGTCTCGGCCCTCTCGTCGATCTTTGTCGACGTGTCGGGCGTTGATGTTGGCACCCAGTTGACCGTCAAATGGCTGGGCAAGCCGGTGTTCATCCGCCGCCGGACGGCCGACGAAATCGAGGCCGCTCGTGCCGTCGCGCTGACCGATCTGGTCGACCCGAACGCTGAAAACGCGAACAAGCCGGGCGCCGACGCTGCCGACCAGAACCGCACGCTGGACGAAAACGGCGAATGGCTGGTGATGATGGGCGTTTGCACCCATCTGGGCTGCGTGCCGCTGGGCGATGGCGCCGGTGAATTCGGTGGCTGGTTCTGCCCGTGCCACGGGTCGCACTACGACACCGCCGGTCGTATCCGCAAAGGGCCCGCTCCGCGGAACCTGAACGTTCCGGTCGCCGCCTTCGAAGGCGAAACCACCATCAAGCTGGGCTGAGGTACACAACATGGCCGGTATTCCGCACGACCATTACGAGCCCAAATCGGGCGCTGAACAGTGGCTGCACAAGCGCCTTCCGATCGTGGGCCTTGTCTATGACACGTTGATGATCCCCACCCCCAAGAACCTGAACTGGATGTGGATCTGGGGCATCATTCTGGCTTTCTGCCTTGCCCTTCAGATTGTGACCGGCATCGTTCTGGTCATGCACTACACCCCGCATGTCGATCTGGCCTTCGCTTCGGTCGAACACATCATGCGCGACGTGAATGGCGGCTATATGATCCGCTATCTGCACGCCAACGGCGCGTCGCTGTTCTTCCTTGCCGTTTACCTGCACATCTTCCGCGGCCTCTACTACGGCAGCTACAAAGCCCCGCGCGAAGTGACCTGGATCGTTGGCATGCTGATCTATCTGATGATGATGGGCACCGCCTTCATGGGCTACGTTCTGCCTTGGGGTCAGATGTCGTTCTGGGGCGCAACCGTGATCACCGGCCTGTTCGGCGCGATCCCGGGCATCGGGCCCGATATCCAGACCTGGCTCTTGGGTGGGCCGGCCGTTGATAACGCAACGCTGAACCGTTTCTTCTCGCTGCACTACCTGCTGCCCTTCGTGATCGCCGCGCTTGTCGCCGTTCACATCTGGGCGTTCCACACCACGGGCAACAACAACCCGACCGGGGTCGAAGTGCGTCGCGGCTCGAAGGAAGAAGCCAAGAAAGACACCGTTCCGTTCTGGCCCTACTACGTGATCAAGGACGTCTTCGCCCTTGGCGTGGTTCTGATCGTGTTCTTTGCCGTGGTCGGCTTCATGCCGAACTTCCTTGGCCACCCCGACAAC
>JALQUQ010000123.1 GCA_023263735.1 Paracoccaceae bacterium
GCAACGGGCTCCGCCAAGATGATCCGGCCTGCGGTCGACAATGCACCGTGCAGCAGCCTGAACAGTTCATGCAGTTCATGACCCGCCGCAATCGGCCTCGATCCCCGGAATGCCGTTGTCGCGCGCGCCTTCCATGACGGTCAGGCCATTGGCCACGTCAACAACATGTTCTTTGCCGTTAAATTCCACGTAGGTGATCTTAGCCATGCTTTCCTCGTCATTCGGGCCAACCGTGCCACGGACATAGGATAATTCGCAGCCTTTTGCCAGTCTGTGCAGGGCTGGACGTTCAAGATGAATGTTCTATTATTGTTCTCATGTCTGGATTGTCGCCCCCCGCTGATTGGCTTTCGGTCACCGCCCCCCCGGGCAGTTGGCCCCGTCCCCCCTCTGCCTTGCCCGCGGAACGGCTTGTCGATCCTCCGGCGGGGGCGCGGGTGTGCGTGGCGGGGCTGGTGCTGGTGCGCCAACGCCCCGGCACGGCCAAAGGGGTTATTTTCCTGACGCTTGAGGATGAAACCGGAACCTGCAACGTGGTGGTCTGGGCCAATGTCTATGAACGCTTTCGCCGGGCCGTGATTGCGGGGCGGTTGCTGCGGGTGACCGGAAAATTGCAGCGCGATGCGGGCGTGGTGCATATCGTGGCCGAACAGATCGAAGACATCAGCCCGATGTTGGACGAACTGTTGAACCCCGGTTTTCGCCATGACGGCACAAGGGCAGGGGACCAACCCTGACCAAAAGGGTTGCGTTGCGGCCACGCAAGGCCATGGCTTTGTCCTTTCCTCTCGCCCAAAATGAGAAATTGCGCTAGCCTGGTCCAAACCCGGAAAAACCGGGATCAACAGGCAGTCAGGAATGGATCGGGGCAGGCACACCGCAAGGGCCGGGCTTTTGATGTTGGTCGGGGTCACCCTTGCCGGCTGCAAGACCATGGGCGCCTATGTCCCCGAAGCGCCCAGCCGCTCTGACCTGTCAACCGAAGTCGTGCGCCTCTCCGACGGCGGCACCCCGCCCGAGGTGGCCGACGGCGTCTGCTGGCAATCCGATATCACGCCCATGGTGATCGAAACCGTCAGCGAGCAAATTCAAGAGGCCCCCGAACAGCGCGATGAGGCAGGCAACATCACCCGCCCCGCTGTCTTCCGCACCGAAACCTCGCAGCGTATCGTGAACGAACGCGAAGAGGTCTGGTTCCGCACCCCCTGTCCCGAGGCCTTTACCGTTGACTTCATCGCCTCCCTGCAACGCGCGCTCAAGGCCCGGGGCTTTTATCTCGCCCCCCTGACGGGCGAAATGGACGGCGCCACCAAAGAGGCGATCCACCGGTTCCAGACGACGCGAGGGCTGGACAGTCAGGTGCTGACCCTGGCCACCGCGCAGGAATTGGGGCTGATCGCGGTCGATCAGGCAGATCTGTGACCGATCTGATCGCGGCGGCTTGGACCTTTCTGGCCAAGGAATGGGCCCAATCCACCGATGCCGCCCATGATTTCGGCCATATCCGCCGGGTCTGTGCCTTGGCCCAAACCATCGCCGCGACCGAAGGCCCGGTGGACTTCGAAGCCTTGGACATCGCCTGCATCCTGCATGATCTGGTCAACCTGCCCAAAGCGCATCCCGACCGCCCTCGTGCCTCCACCCTCTCGGGTGCAAAGGCGCGCGCTTGGCTGATGGGGCAGGGATGGTCGGCAGACCGCGCACAGATCGTCGATCATGCCATCGCCGCCCACAGCTTTTCGGCCGCCCTGCCGCCCCAAACGGCCGAGGCGCGCATCCTGCAAGATGCCGACCGGATCGAGGCCATGGGCGCCATCGGTCTGGCGCGGATGTTCGCGGTTTCGGGCGCTTTGGGACGGGCCCTGTTCGACGACGCCGACCCCTTGGCGCATCATCGCCCGCTGGATGACAAGGCCTTTGCGCTCGACCATCTGGAAACCAAGATCTACCGCTTGCCCAAGAGCCTGCAAACCGAAACGGGCCGCCAGATGGCCCGCCAGCGGATCGGCTTCATGCAGGATTTCGTGGCCCAAGTGATGGCCGAACTGGGCGAAACGCAAAACGCCCGGGGCTAACCCCGGGCGTTCCTGAAAAACTGCTGGATCGGCCTTATTCGATGCCAAGCGCCACGAACCGCGGATCGCCATCCCGCCGCACCAGCAGCAGCAAGGATTTCCGCCCCGCATCCGAGGCTTCCTTGATCCGATCTTCCAGATCCTTCAGCCGCACAACCTTTTGCTGGCCAGCCTCGGTGATGATATCGCCCTCACGCAGACCTTTGGTAAAGGCCTCCGACGTGCCATCGACCCCCATGATGACCAGACCTTCGGTGTCTTCGGAAAGGTTCAGGCCCTTGCGGATTTCATCGGTCACCGGGCTCAGCGTCATGCCCAGAACATTGGCCTCCACCGGCTCCACCGATTTCTGCGCCGCCGGGATCGGGGCCGATTCCGCCTCTTCACGCCGTCCCAAGACGACCTTCAGCGTTTCGGTCTTGCCATCGCGCAGGATGATGACCGGAACCTCTTCGCCCACCGCGGAATCCGCCACCCGACGCGTCAGATCCCGGCTGTCCTTGACCGATTTTCCGCCAAACTGGGTGATCACATCGCCCGCCGTCATGCCCGCTGCCTTGGCCGGACCCTCAGGCACATCGGTGACCAAGGCCCCCGAGGCCTCAGCCAGCCCCATGGCCTCCGCCACATCGGGCGAGACATCCTGAATCCGCACGCCCAGCCAACCCCGGCGCGTTTCGCCAAATTGCTTCAGCTGATCGACGACCTTGGTCACCACATTGGCCGCCATCGAAAATCCAATCCCGATCGACCCGCCATTCGGCGACAAGATCGCGGTGTTGACCCCGATCACCTGCCCATCCATGTTGAACAGCGGCCCGCCCGAGTTGCCCCGGTTGATCGCCGCATCGGTCTGGATGTAATCGTCATAGGTCCCCGAAAGCGCGCGCCCCCGGGCCGAAACGATGCCGGCCGAAACCGAAAATCCCTGCCCCAGCGGGTTGCCCATGGCCACAACCCAATCGCCCACGCGCATCAGGTCGGAATTGCCAAATTGCACAAAGGGCAGCGGAACATCGCTCTCAACCTTCAACAGCGCAATATCGGTCTTGGGATCGGTCCCGACCAATTTGGCCTTCAACCGATTGCCGCTGAAGAATTCGATCTCGATCTCATCGGCGTTTTCAATCACGTGGTTGTTGGTGACGATATAGCCATCTTCACTGATCACAAATCCCGATCCCAGGGCTTCCGACCTTTGCGGCCCCTTGTCCTGACCGTTCTTGTCCATGAAGTCCTTGAAGAACTCTTCAAACGGGCTGCCCTCGGGCACCTGCATGCCGCCCGCGGCCGGGCCAGCCACCACCGACGAGGTGGTGATATTCACCACGGATGGGCTGATCCGCTCGGCCAGATCGGCAAAGCTTTCGGGCGCCCCACGGGCCATCGCGCCTTGCGCCTGTCCCAAGGCCACCGCCATCCCAAGGCCAAGAGCCAAAAAGACCGACCGGCCTTTCGCGCCCATCGGGCGGGTGTTCTTGATAACCATCGCTGTCGACTGCACTCCCCAACTCCTTCTAGAACGGGCGCGCCCATGGGCCTGCCCAAAGCATGGTGTCATCATCAAGTATGTAGACGGGAATGCAATGCAAACCCACTTACAATGCGTAAAAGCCTTGTGAGCGCCCTTGTTCGGATTGTGAGTTCCCACGGGAACCACCTCTGAACCGAAAGCCTCAATTCTTGATGAAAATTCCCCGCAAACCGGCCAACCAGCGAACCGGAAAACCGGCCCCCGTGGCAAACCGCCCCTGCCTTGCACCTTTTGCAAATACTCCGGGGGTCCGGGGGCTGGCCCCCGGCCTCGGCCCGTCGGTCTGCGCGGTCGGTCTGCGCGGTCGGCTTGATCAGCTGTTGCGGGTCTGGGTAAAGCGCCCGGCATCCTCGGCCGCCCGTTTCAGGGCGCGGGATTTGTTCACGGTTTCCTGGAATTCCGCTTCGGGGTCGCTGTCATAGACCACGCCGCCGCCAGCCTGAACATACAGCGTTTCGTCCTTCAACACGGCCGTGCGCAGCGCGATGCAAAAGTCCATCTCGCCATTCGCCGCGAAATAGCCGACGCCCCCGCCATAGACGCCCCGCTTTTCAGGCTCCAGCTCGTCGATGATCTCCATCGCCCGCACCTTGGGCGCGCCCGAAACCGTGCCCGCCGGCAGACCGGCCAGCAGCGCCGACAGCGCGTCATGCTCCGGGCTGATCTCTCCGATCACGTTCGAGACGATGTGCATGACATGGCTATAGCGTTCGATGATGAACTTTTCCGTCGGGCGGACCGTTCCCACCTTGGCCACGCGGCCCACATCGTTGCGCCCCAGATCCAAAAGCATCAGATGCTCGGCCAGTTCTTTCTTGTCCGACAACAGATCTTCTTCCATCGCCTTGTCTTCGGCCGGGGTCGCGCCTCGCGGACGGGTGCCCGCGATTGGGCGGATGGTCACCTCGCCATCGCGCAGGCGGACCAGAATTTCCGGGCTGGCCCCGATCACCTGAAACCCGCCGAAATTGAAAAAGAACATGAAGGGCGACGGGTTGGTCCGGCGCAAACTGCGATACAGCGCAAAGGGCGGCAGTTCAAACCGCTGGGCCCAGCGTTGCGACGGCACGACCTGAAAGATATCGCCCGCGCGGATGTAGTCCTTGGCCTTTTCCACGGCGGCCTTATAGCCCTCCTTGGTAAAGTTCGACACCGGTTCCCCCACCGGGGCCAGATCGCCCAGATCGTGGCTCGCCCCCGCCGGAGTGCGGTCAAGGTTGCGCAGCGCATCCATCACGCGCTCTGCCGCCTGCGCATAGGCCGCACGGGCCGACAGGCCGCTGGAATGCCACGCCGGGGCAACCAGCGTGACCTCGCCCTTGACCCCATCCAGCACCGCGACCACGGTCGGGCGCATCAGAATGGCATCGGGCACACCAATCGGATCGGGGTTGATGTTCGGCAGATGCTCGACCAGCCGGATCATGTCATACCCCAGATAGCCAAACAGACCCGACGACACCGCCGGCAGATCGGCCGGCATCTCGATTGCGCATTCGGCGATCAGATCGCGCAGGGTTTGCAGCGGATGGCCCTCCAACGGAAGAAAGGCCTTGGCGTCGAACCGGGCTTCGCGGTTCAATTCGCTTTGCGTGCCATTGCAGCGCCAGATCAGGTCCGGCTTCATCCCGACGATGGAATAGCGGCCCCGCACTTCCCCGCCCGTCACGCTTTCCAGCATGAAGGTGTCATCGCGGGCCTCGCCCAATTTCATCATCAGGCTGACAGGGGTATCCAGATCGGCGGCAAGACGTGCCCAAACCAGTTGGTTCTTCCCCTGCGACCAGTTGCGTTCAAATTCGTCGAATGAGGGGAAGAGAGTCATGGATCAGGCTTTCAGTTGAACAAAGCATTCACGCCGTTCACCACATTCTGGTCCAGCGTCAGACCAGCATCATTGGTGACCGAACGGGTAAACATGGTCAGCACGTCTTGGGAATAGTCGCGGTTCATCGCGGAGGCGATGGCATCCTTGGCCTCGATGGCCTGATCGCCGTCGGTCGCGGCGGGCAGGATATCGTCCAGACGCACAACCGCCGTAAAGCCCGGCCCTTCGATCACGCGCAATTCGCCCGCGGTCATCTGGAACACCTGCGCCACCAGATCGCTCGGCGCGCCCTCGACAAAGCCGTCCCGGCCCAGACGTGCGGTCCGCCCGACGATGCCAAAGCTGCCAAGGCTTGCGCCGCCTTCGACGGCGGCCTTGATTTCGGCCGCGCGGGCCGAAACGGCCTTTGGTTTCTCGGCGCCGGTCCATGCGGCCAAAACCGCATCCCGCGCCTCGTCAAACGGAATGGGGGCAGGGGCCACCACTTCGTCCAACCGCAGCGCAACCACGCCACCATCATCCAAGATCACGGCCTTCGGGAAATCAGACTCGGTCACCTCTTGCGCAGCCTTGCGGAACGCCGGATAGGCCGAAATCCCCTCGGGCGACGGATTGGTGGCCACGAAATCGACCGTCGCGGTCTTCATGCCCTGTTCCTTGGCCAAATCCTCCAGCGAGATGCCCCCCGCCAACAGATCGTCGATGGTTTCGACCTTGTCCGAAATCGCCCGCCGCGCCGCATCCGTCTGCGCCTCAACCGCCAGATCGGCCTTGGCCTCGTCAAAGGTGGTTTCCTGAGCGGCCAGAATGCCGTTCATTCGGAACAAGGCCGGGCCGAAATCGCTGTCCAAGGGGCCAACGACCCCGGGTTCGGTCAGGGCAAAAACCGCGTCACCCGCCGCGCCCAGATCGTCTTTCGCCACGTCGCCCAGATCGATGTCATTCAGTTCCAGACCACGTTCGGCCACCAGAACGGAAAAATCTTCTCCGCCATCCAGACGCGCCTTGGCCGCTTCGGCCTCGGCCTGCGACGGATAGACAAGCCGCTCGACCAAACGCTTTTCGGGCTGCACATATTCCGAAATATTGGCGTCATAGGCGGCTTTCAACGCCGCCTCATCCACGGTCTGATCGGCCGCGATATCTTCGGGCAGCAGCGCGGAATAAGTGATCCGCTTGGCCTCGGGCTTGGTGAATTGCGCGATATTGTCGGTGTAAAACGCCTGCAAATCGGCATCCGTCGCCTCGGGAAGGGCGGCGGTGACATCGTCAAAGGTCACCGGCAGGGTCGAGAACCCGCGCTCTTCATATTGCCAGGCATAAAGGGTGTCGACCATCGTCTGCGGTGACGCCATCCCTTGGGCCACGGCCACCTGCAACAGACCCCGCGCCAGATCGCGGCGCACCGAACTTTCAAATGCGCCTTCGTCCAGACCAACCTGTTTCAAAGCAAATTTATAGGCCTCGCGGTCAAAGGCCCCAGCGGCCCCCTGAAAGGCCGAAGTTTGACGCACCTGTTCGGCCACCGCCGCATCGCCCACGGAAAGGCCCATCCGCGCATTTTCACTGTCAAGCGCTGCCTGATTGATCAGATCCTGCAGAACCTGCCGATCCAGTCCAAAGGCCTGCGCCTGAGCAAAGGTGAACCCCGGCCCGAATTGCGCCCGCAAGGCACGAATCTGGCCGTCCATCGCCCGCTGGTAATCCTGCGCCGTGATTTCCTGATCGCCCACCGATCCCAGAACCGACAGGCCCCCCCCGAAATTGGTGATGCCAAAGCCGCCCAAGCCGCCGATGATCATCGCCATCATCCCATAGGCGATGAACTGGCCGCCCTTGTTCTTTTTACGCGGGGTGGTTTCGGTGTCTTTGGACATCAGATCGCCCTTCGGGAAAACAGTTTTCGCCTGTCTAGAGAGTTAATCCGCCTGCGGCAAGAGCCCCCGGCCTCGGCAAGGATCACGGATGAAACCCCTGCAAGCGCCGAAAGAGTTCTGCAATTCCCGCCGTGTCGATATTGGCAAAGGCAATCCGGATCTGCCGACGACCGGCCTCCGAGCCCTCCGGCTGAAACATCGTGCCCGGCAGCATCAGCACCGAAATCTCAGAGACAAAGCGTTTGCACAAAGCATCCGACGCCATGGCAAAGGGGTGCTCGACATAGGCGAAATAGGCCCCACAGCCCAACAATTTCC
>JALQUQ010000124.1:0-2093 GCA_023263735.1 Paracoccaceae bacterium
CCGCCCTATGCCCGATTGGTGCGGGCACAGGTCCTCTCGGTGCGGCAACGTCCCTATGTGACGGCCGCACGTGCGATGGGACTGACAAACCGGCTGATCCTGACGCGTTATGTCCTGCCAAACGCAATGGGGCCTCTGATCGTTTCGGTTTCAGCAGGGCTTGGCACTGCCATGGTTCTGGAATCCGCCTTTTCCTTCCTCGGGGTTGGCGTCACGCCCCCCACGCCAAGTTGGGGCAACATGATCTCGGACGGTCTTCGTGTCTGGACAAATTACCCGCACCTCCTCGCCGTCCCTGCTGCGGTGCTGGCAGTCGTGACCGTCGCCTTCAACTTCCTTGGTGACGGACTGAACGATGCACTCAATCCAAAGGGGCAGAAATGACCCTGCTCGAGATCAAAGGCCTGACCATCGACATCGACCGTGAAACCGGTCCGGCGCGGGTGGTGGACGGCATCGACCTTTCCGTGACCGAGGGCGAAAGCCTTGGCATTGTGGGTGAATCCGGCTGTGGCAAATCGCTGACCATGATGTCGCTGGTGGGCCTTTTGCCAAACCGCATCCGCACGACGGGGGGCGAAGCACGCTTTGACGGGCGCGACCTTTTGAAACTTTCGGCCAAAGAGCTGCGCAAGGTGCGGGGCTCGGGCATCGGCTTTATCTTTCAAGATCCGATGACCAGCCTGAACCCGGTGATCCGCGTGGGCGACCAGATTGCCGAGGCGCTGGTCTATCAAAAGGGCATGACCAAGGATGCCGCGCGGGCAAAGGCCGTGGAACTCTTGTCCCTCGTTGGCATCCCGGCGCCCGAAGAGCGCGCAAACGCCTGGCCCCATGAACTTTCGGGCGGCATGCGTCAACGGGTGATGATTGCGATGGGGCTGGCCGGAAACCCAAAGCTTCTGATCGCTGACGAACCAACCACCGCGCTGGACGTGACGATTCAGGCGCAAATCGTCGATCTGGTGCGCGAGTTGAAAGATCGGCTGAAGATGTCGGTGGTCTGGATCACACATGATCTGGCCCTGATCGCCGGGCTGGCCGACCGGATCGCGGTTCTTTACGCGGGAACAGTGGTCGAGGATGCCCCCGCCGAGGCAATCTTTGACCGGCCAACGCATCCTTACACCCGGGCGCTTCTTGGCTCACTTCCCACTTTGGCCGGTGCTGCGATGGAGCGTCTTCCCTCGATCCCCGGCACCCCGCCAGAACCCGGACGCCGCCCGCCGGGCTGCCCCTTTGCGCCGCGCTGTGCCCTTGCACGGGCAGAATGCAACGCGGCTGTGCCAAAGCTGCAACCCGTCGGCAACGACACCCGCCACCGCGTGGCCTGCACTGTCGTATTGGGAGAGATGGCATGACAGCATTGCTGGAAATCCGGGGGCTGGCAAAAAGCTACAACATTCGTCTTGGTGCCTTTGGCGAACGTCAGGCCGTCGTGCGTGCGCTGGACGACTTTACCGCCGACATCATCGAAGGCGAAACGCTCAGCCTTGTGGGCGAATCCGGCTGTGGAAAGTCGACCACCGGATTTGCCCTCCTGAACCTGCAGCGCCCGTCCAGCGGTTCTGTCCGTTACCAAGGTCAGGAAATCGCGGGGCTGGATGAAAACGCCATGCGCCCCCTGCGGCGCGACTTGCAGATCGTCTTTCAAGACCCCTATTCGACGTTGAACCCCCGCATGACCATCGGAGAGGCGCTGGCCGAACCGATCCGGTTTCATGGCCTTGCGCCTCGGGCCGAGATATCCGGCCGTGTCGCGCAACTTCTGTCGGATGTGGGCATGACCCCACGCTTCGCCAACCGTTACCCGCACGAGCTTTCGGGCGGCCAGCGGCAAAGGGTGGCGATCGCGCGCGCGCTTGCCTGCCAGCCGCGCTTTATCGTTTGCGACGAGGCGATTTCGGCGCTCGATGTTTCCGTTCAGGCGCAGATCCTGAATTTGCTGATGGACCTTCAGCAAAAGTACCGGCTGACCTATCTGTTCATCGCCCATGACCTTGCCGTCGTGCGCCATATCAGTGACAGGGTCGGCGTCATGTACCTTGGGCGGCTGGTCGAACTTGCGCCAGCGACCGATCTGTTTGCCGAAC
>JALQUQ010000124.1:2103-7632 GCA_023263735.1 Paracoccaceae bacterium
ACCGCTTCACCCCTATACCCGCGCCCTTCTTTCGGCGGTGCCCGAACCGAACCCCCGTGCCCCCCGCTCGCGCCAGCGGCTGTTGGGCGAGGTGCCTTCGCCGCTTGATCCGCCTGCGGGGTGCCGTTTTCACCCGCGCTGCCCCTTGGCGCGCGACCTTTGCAAGACCAAAGTCCCCGACTGGCGCGAGGTGGCCCCGGGCCACCATGTCGCTTGCCATGCAGTTTCAGGGCCAAGAATGACGAATTGGGAAGGACAGGCATGACCCTGCCGATTGGAATCACCATGGGCGACCCCGCAGGCGTGGGGCCCGAGATCATCATCCGGTCCATGGCCGCCTTGCCCCCCGAGGAGCGCCAGCGCTATCGGATCTTTGGCAACGCAAACAGCCTTTCCGCCGCCGAAAAGGTCTTGGAAACCGGGCTTGATGTCGGATCGCTTGACCTGCACCAGACCGACATCCCCGGCGAGACCATGCCGTTTGGCACGCTGGATGAACGCGGCGGCGAAGCCTGTTTTCGGTTTATCGAGGCGGCCGTTCAGCAGGCCATGTCAGGACAGATCGCGGGCATCGTCACCGCGCCGATCAACAAGGCCGCACTGAATGCCGCAGGACATCATTACGATGGGCATACGGGCATGTTGGCCAGCCTTACCGGGGCCAAGTCCAGCTTTATGCTTCTGACATCAGAGCGGTTGAACGTGATCCACGTCTCGACCCACGTCGCGCTGAAAGGGGCCATCGAGCGCGCGCGAACGGACCGCATTCTGGCCACCATTCGCGCCGGGCATCAGCAGTTTCAGCGTCTGGGGATCAACGCGCGGATCGCGGTTGCAGGCCTGAACCCGCATTGCGGCGAAGGGGGCCTTTTCGGCGACGAGGATGACACCCAGATCGCCCCCGCCGTCGCTGCCGCCCGGGCCGAGGGGATCGATGCCCACGGGCCGATCCCGGCGGATACGGTGTTTCACCGGGCCTATCAGGGCGCGTTCGACCTGATTGTCGCGCAGTATCACGATCAGGGGCACATCCCGATCAAGCTGGTGGCTTTTGACACGGCGGTGAATGTCAGCCTTGGCTTGCCCATTGACCGCTGCTCGGTCGACCATGGCACCGCTTTTGATATTGCGGGCAAAGGGATCGCCAAAAACGTCAACCTCGACCATGCGCTGGCCTATGCCCGCCGCATGGCCGCTACTCGGAGACCAGCATGATCCGCGGTGTCTATTGCGCGTCAGCGACCCCCCTGAATGATGACCAGTCGCCAGATCTGGGCGCGCTTGCCGACCATGCTCGGGCGCTGGTCGCCGATGGCTGCGACGGCATCGCGCTTTTGGGCACGACGGGCGAGGCAAATTCCTTCTCACTGACCGAGCGCCGCACCATCCTTGAGGCCGCCGCAAAGGCGGTCGGCCCTGAAAGGCTTTTGCCGGGCACCGGTGTCAATGCGCTGCCCGAAACCATCGAATTGACCCGCCATGCGCTGTCGCTTGGCGTGAACCGTGTGGTCATGTTGCCGCCCAACTATTACAAGGGCGTCAGCGACGAAGGTCTGTTCCGCGCCTATGCGCATGTCATCGAAACCATCGGCGACAACCGGCTTCGGATCGTTCTGTATCATATTCCGCAGGTTTCGGGTGTGCCGATTGGCCATGACCTGATCGAGCGTTTGGTGACCGCCTTTCCCGGCACGGTCGTCGGCATCAAGGACAGCGCCGGCAAGATCGAAAACATGACGGCGATGATCGAACGCTTCCCCGGCTTTTCGGTGCTGGCCGGTGCCGATCCGCTCCTCTTGCCGCTTATGGGGCAAGGCGGTGCGGGCTGTATCACGGCGACCTCGAACCTTGTCGCCGACAGCCTCGCCACCGTCTTTCGCCATCATGCCGACCCCATTCGCGCGGCCGAAGTCGCGGCGGCGCAAGCCCGGATCAACGCCTTCCGCGATCTGTCGAACAGCTACACCCAGATTCCGGCGATCAAGGCCATGGTTGCCTACCGCCACGGCCGGTCGCTTTGGGCGCGCACGCGCGCGCCCCTTGTTCCCCTTTCCGCATCCGAACTTGCCGAGCTGAAAGACCGCCTCATCGCCATCGGCGCCACAGTCAAGGATCTTGCCGCATGACCGCCTATTCCCGCCCCCTTCGCATCCACCAACCCCGCAGGGTGGAATATGGCACCGGCACGGCGGCCGAGATCGGCGCTTGGGCCAAGGCCGAGGGTTTCGGGCATATTCTTGTCCTGACGCAGAAATCCATGGCAGGCCGCGTCTCTGCCCTTGACCTACCCGGAACGGTGACCGTTTTTGACGGCATCAATCCCGAACCCGACACTGACAATCTGGCCCTTGCCATCGAAGCGGCCCGATCCGCTGCCCCCGATCTTGTCGTCGGGTTTGGCGGCGGCTCTGTCATGGATATTGCAAAACTGGTGACCGTCCTTCGCGGGGCGCAATCGCTGTCCGACATCATCGGCCCGAACAAGGTCACGGGCCGCCAGAATGCCTTGGCCCTTGTCCCCACCACCGCAGGCACCGGGTCCGAAGCGGGCATCCGCGCCCTTGTGACAGATGTGACATCAGGCATGAAGGTTGCCGTTGAAAGCCCGTTCCTTTTGGCAGACATCGTTGCGATGGACCCTGAGTTGACCATGACCCTGCCCCCCAGCGTCACGGCGGCGACGGGGATTGATGCGATGGCCCATTGCGTCGAAGCCTACACCAACCGCAAATCCCATCCGCTGATCGATGCCTATGCCCTGATGGGGATCGAACTGGTCGCTCGTTACCTTCCCCGCGCCGTGTCAGATGGTGCCGATGCCGAAGCGCGCGCAGGCTTGCTGCTGGCGGCCTATTACGGTGGCATCTGCCTTGGGCCGGTCAACACCGCAGCCGGGCACGCGCTTGCCTATCCGCTGGGAACCCGGCTCAAGCTGCCGCATGGCCTTGCGAATGCGATCATCTTCCCGCATGTTCTTGCCTTCAACGCACCCGTTGTGCCCGAAAAAACCCAACGCATCGCAGACCTCCTTGGACTGAAGGGTGACCTGCATGGGGCCGCAAGCGCATGGTGCGAAGGGCTGGGCGTCACGATGCGCCTCTCTGACCATGGGGCATCGCAAGATCAGCTTCCCCTCTGGGCCGCCGAAGCGCATGCGATCCGGCGCCTGATGGATAACAACCCCCGCGACATGACCGTGGCCGAGGTCGAAGCGATCTACCGCGCGGCCTATTGATCTGCGCGGTCGCGGTGCGACAGATCCAGCAGCCGCCCCTCAAACAACCTGTCTCGTGAACCGGTGAGATGCTTCAGCATCGTCTCGCGTGCGACCTCCTCCTGCCCCTGACGGATGGCCTCGTGGATGGTCGCATGCTCTTCCAGCACATAGTCCAGCCCACCGCGGACCGATTGCAGCGACAGACCGTGGAATTTCATCCCAACCGCGATATGGTCCTTGAGCGCCCGCATCGATGTCTCGAAATACTGGTTGTTCGACGCGGTTGTGATCGCAAGATGAAAGCTGAAATCGGCATCCTCGCGGTGGCTGCGCCGCTCCGTCGCGTCACGCATGAGCGCCAAATATTTCGCGATCTCTGCCAACTGCGCCTCACTGCGCCGCGTTGCCGCCATCGCGGCGGCGGCGGGCTCGATCGTCAGGCGGAACTCATAGCAGCGCTGCAAATCTGCGATGGTCTCAACCGGCTGAAAGGACAGCGACTTTACGGCACCCGGCGCGGCAACAAAGCTGCCAGCCCCCTGACGTGAAATGATCAGCCCCTCGCTGCGCAACCTCTTGAGCGCCGCCCGTATGACCGGACGTGACACCTCGAACTGGCCAGCCAGATCGTTTTCTCCGGGAAGTCGCGCGCCGCGCACGTAATGCCCGTCAATGATCGCCCGCCGGATGCGGTCATGCACGACATCCGCCAGCAACACCGAACGCGGTGCAGAGGCAGGCGCGGCCTCGACGGCCGAGGTTTCTGTCGGATCGCTCATCCTGCGGTCGGTCCTTCCGAATGGTGCGCGGCCTGCCAAAGGCGCAAGAGGGTATCAGGCGGGCCAAAGCCACCGGATTTGGTAATCAGATCGGGCAGACCCGTCGTGTCGGCGGCCCGGCATAGGGGAAGACCCGGCATGACTTCGCCCTGCACGCGCAACACCCCAACGCCCAATGCTGCAAGCACCGCCGCCGCAGTTTCGCCGCCGGTCACCACCAAAGTGTCAACATCCGCAACGCACTGTGCGACCCCATTGGCCAACCGCGCCGCGACAACAGGTCCATCGGCCCCGCTCCCCTGTGTTGCCTGAACCAGAAAGGATCCGCGCGCCTTGCCTTCCGGCACTTGGCCGTCCGGGGCCACGATTGGCCGGCACCCGCCTTGCGCCACCAGCGTTTCGACCTGCGCAAGCGTCACCGGATCACGCGAACCGACTGCAATGCCAATGGTCCCCCTGCGGACTGTCGCATCAATCGGCTTTCGTGCGGGATAAAGCCGCCGCGCCAAGGCCGCCGAAAGCCCCCTTGCCCCGGTCAAAAGGGTGCCGGGCGAAAGATTGGCCACCATCTGGTCCAGATCGCCATCACTGTCCGCATCGGGAACGTCACAGGGCAGATCCATCGCAACCGTTTGCGCCACGGGCAGGTCCCGCGAAATCCCATTGCCCCGCAGCAGACCTTGCGACACCCGTCGTCCAAGCTCCGGGATCGCCGGACACAGCAAGGCGCGTGACACCGGCAAAACTGCAGCGATTCCAGCGACCTCGGCCGCAATCGGACCCTTTAACCGCGAGTCGATCTTTTTGAACCAGATCGTCTCGGGTGTGGCGACCTGCCTCAGAGCAAGTGCGGCAGCTTCCGCCCGTCTCCGGGCCTCCTCCGGCGGCAGTTCGCGGGTGCCCAAATTTACGGAAATGACCTCGGGCGACAAAGACAAGGCCGCATCGATATGCGCCAACGCAACACTCACCACAGACCCAACCCCCAACGCAGAAAACGGAGCGATCGAGTCGAGCGCTCCGGTCAGGTCATCAGCGATCAGGACGACAGATGGAAAAGACATACGCCACCTTGTTCCACCCAGAGACCGAGGGCAACATGTAAAGATGACAATCACTTGTAAATTGGCAGGCTTGTCAAAGACTGGAGGCCATGCGCGATGCAGCCCCCCTTTGTCGCCACAGCCTTCTTGGCGTTCGCCAGAGGCCTGGAACCGGTAGCGGCGCGCTGGCTCGCCCCAGGCGTCGCGTTGGCCACGTCACTAATGGGATGGTCCGCCCCGCACCCCAGCGTCAATATTGCGGCATTGCAAGAAAGGAAGGAGAGAAAAGATGCGAACCAAACCAATTCCTTAGACTGCAGCCTTCGGCATCGATATCGGCAAGAAGGGGTTCCACATTATGTCTTTAAATGCCGCTGGAGCAGTAATCCGGCGCGCCAAGTCCTCGCGCGACACGCTGATGGCGTTCTTCGAAGCGGCGCCGAAGGTGCTGATAGGCATGGAGGCCTGCCCAGGCTCGCAGTGGCTGGCC
>JALQUQ010000125.1 GCA_023263735.1 Paracoccaceae bacterium
GATAAAAATTTAGCTCGTTGGTTACTTACTACTACTAATTCTAGAAAAGAGTTATCTATTTCTGATATTGACGCAGTATTAGATGGAAAACCAGAAGCTTCTATGCAGGCAAAAATGTTTGCATATGCTATTGTGCAAGCTTTTGACGGCGCTAAAGGAATACCCAGTGTAGACAAAACTGAAGAAAAAGTTGTGCTTGCTGCGGCTGCAAAGCTGTTGCGAAATACTTCTGAAGGCGAATTAATAGACATGATTAAAGGCACAAATGGTCAAGATGCTATTAGTCATGTTGGCCATGGCGCTTTAGCGTTAGCTAATATTCGTAAATTTATAAACGCTAAAGATACATTTACTTCTGACATGGTATTTGAAGTAGATGGACTAACCAATGGTTTTGCTTTTAGAGCTTTACAGTTTCCAATGCGTACTGGCACAGACCAAAACCTTATTGGATGGGCTGAAAAAGTTGGCGTAGTTTCTGACAAATCCATGGTCTTGTCCTTCTTTGTCTTTGCAGAAAGCAGCCTGCGACCGAATTGGCAAGATGGCGAACAAAGGCCCCCGCCTCTTGCCCGCCAAAGGATCGACCCGAGCGCCTGCCAGAAATGACCGCGCGACGGGCAGACCGCAAAACATTGTCGTTTCAAACGACATCGGGGACAAAATGGCGGCGGGTCGGGCATCAGAGAGGGGCGGTTTGGCGGTGATCCGCCCCGAAACCACGCCGAATTTCCTATGAACGCCATAGGCAGTCGCAACCTCGGATTATGGGGCAAGGCATGTCTTGATGTCCCTGCCCGCCAAACGGCCCCCAAGACATTCCGGCGATGAAAGAGGGCGGGCCCATAAACCCCAAGACCAAGCAGGCCATGAGGATCGGCGTGCCCGCCCCCGCCAAGACACCTGTTTGGCATAGCAATTGCGACTTTTCGCTTGACCGCAACGACACGTCAGCCGTCCAGCGCGCACATACCAAGGAGTGAGGTCTTGACCGGCAACAACAGCAGCACCGCAGCGCAAACCCCAGCCGCCACCGAGGTTGCAAGCCCCTCAAAGGGCCGGCGTCCATGGTACACGCGCATGACTCAGGAAAGCATCGTGCTGTTGCTGGCCACGATCATGTTCATCGGGTTTTCGATCTCGCTGAACAATTTCTTTACCTCGGGCAACGTCATCACCTTGCTGCGCAGCGTGTCGGTTCTGGGGATGCTGGGCTTGGGTATGGCGATCACCGTGATTGGCCGCGGCGTCGATCTGACGATGGTGGCCACCATGGTCGTCGGCATCGTCTGGGCGTTGAAGCTGCATGACGCGGGCCTAAGCTTTAACATGGCGCTTCTGGCCGCCTGCGGCTTTGCCATCGTGGTGGGCCTGATCATTGGCATCATCGTGGCCTTTGCCGAAATTCCCGCCGTCTTTACCACGCTGGCCTTGGGGCCGGTCATCTTTGGCATCGGCAACTTTGCCTTCTTCACCGAAGACACCCACAACGCCCCAACCGATGTTGAGTGGCTGCGCAATCTGGGGTTTGACCGCATCCTTGGTGTTCCGGTGTCGCTTTACATCTTTGCCCTGCTGGCTGTGCTGGTTTGGGGCTTTCTGCGATTCACCCGCGCCGGTCGGTCGGTCTATGCCATTGGCGACAACATGCTGGCCGCGCGCCATACCGGTTTTCCGGTGCGTCCGCTGATCGTGTCGAAATATGTCATCAGCGCCCTGATCGCGGTCATCGTGGGGCTGATCGTGGTGGCAACCAACTCGGGCATCAACACCCGGCTGGTCAACACAACGCTTGTCTATGACGTGCTGCTGGTTGTCGTGCTGGGCGGGATTGGCCTGTCCGGCGGGCGCGGTGGCGTGCGCAACGTGATCGTCGGCACCCTGTTCGTGGGGGTTCTGTTGAACGGGATGACGATCCTTAACCTTTCCTACACCACGCAGAATTTCATCAAGAGCCTTGTGATGCTGATCGCCCTGATCGCCGAGACGCTTTTGAACCCGCGGGATGAACAGACTTCGCAATCCGGGGACATCTAATCCCCGCACCATGACCCAAGGCCAGGGCACGGCCATATCTTAGGGAGGATACCAATGAAGAAAGTACTACTCAGCCTGGCGGTTCTGGCTGCCACTACGGTTTCGGCCATGGCGCAAGACGGGATCGAAAACGAAAAGCGTGCCGCCTATTTGGACCAACTGGCTGGCAAACGCGTCGTTTTCATTCCGATGAACATGAACGCCGACCTGTCGATCGCATGGAACGCCTATGTCCAGCGTCAGGCTGCCGAACTCGGCTATACCATCGACCTGCGTGACCCGAACTGGTCGACCGAAGCAGGTGCCCGCGCCCTGACCGCCGCGATTTCGGAAAAGCCCGATCTGATCGTGCTGCAAAACCCCGACGTGCAATCCTATGCGCGCCTGATCAGCCAAGCGCAAAATCAGGGCATCAAGCTGATCCAGCTGAACATGGAAAGCCTGACCCCGTCTGACACCTATGTCGGTGCCGACTGGCAGGGCATTGGCTACGCCGCTGGTCAAGAAGTGGCCAAGCATTGCGGCGCGCCTGACGCCCCGTCGAAAAAGATCGCCATCACCATGGGCGTGCCGACCGCTCCGGTTGACCTGTTCCAGATCTATGGCTTCAAGAAAGCGCTGGAAGAAGCTGGCGGCGGGTTCGAAATCGTTTCGCAGCAGGCGGCTGCCTATGACCCGTCCAAAGCCAACTCGATCACCGCTGCCGTTCTGCAACAACATTCCGACCTGTGTGCCGTCTTTGGCATCTGGGACGGGATGGATGCCGGCGCTGGCGCGGCTGTGAAAGAAGCCGGCATGCAAGACAGCGTCTATGTCGTCACCTCGGGCGGGGCCGCAGCCGCAAGCTGCGAAAAGATCGCCGACGGCACCTATGACATGTACATCAGCTATGACGCCCGCAAGCAGGGTGCCGCGCTGAACGTTCAGGTCGCGCAACTGCTGCAGTCGAAAACGCCTGCTGGTCAGGATCCGGTGGTCTACTACACCCCCAACACCCGCCTGACCAAAGACACGCTGAGCCCGAGCAGCTGCTGGTCGTTCGAAGACCTGGAAAAATAAGTCACGTCAAGGAGTGATGGCATGAGTCTCGCCGAGAGTTTTGTCCGCGCGCGTTCCAAGTTTTTTCCCGATCACCTGATCGGCGAAATCCTGACAAAGCGCTGGTCGGACAACGCGGTCCCTTTCGCGGCTCTGATCATGGTGGTCGTGGTCTTTGGAGCGCTGAATCCCAACATGTTTTCAGCCTACGGACTGTTCGACCTTGCAGGTCAGGTCGCGGAATACGGGCTCATGGCCATCGCTTTGACGGTCGTGATGATTGCAGGGGGCATCGATCTGTCGATCGGATCGGTCTTTGCCCTCTGCGCCCTGACCATGTTGACGGGCATGAACGTCTATAACCTGCCGATGAGCGTTGCGGTTGCGATGACCTTGGCCGTGGGCGGCCTGTGCGGTGCGGTCAACGGTCTGTTGATCGGCTACATGCGCCTGCGCGCGTTTCTGACGACGCTGGTCACGCTGATCATGTTCCGGTCGATCTACGAACTGATCATGCCCAATTTCGCGACCAAGATCGTCTTGGGCTTTCCTGACAGCAAGGTTTGGAACGAATTGGGCCTTGGCTCGTTGTTTGGCCTGCCCTATGCGGTTTTTGTCGCGATCATCATTGCGATTGTCTGGCACATCATCCTGTCGCGCTCGCGCCCCGGTTGGCAGATGGCCGCCGTTGGCGGCTCGCGCCGGTCGGCCTTTAACGCTGGGATCAAGGTCCGCCGCGTCGTCTTTATGACCTATGTCTATTCCGGGCTGATGGTGGCGATTGCCGCGATCCTGTACGGTGCGCGCCTCAACGGTCTTGGCACCGACACCGGGATCGGGTTGGAAATTTCGGTGCTGACAGCCGTCGTTCTGGGTGGCACCACGCTGGGCGGTGGCCGGGGTTCGGTCGCCAAGGCGATGATGGGCGCGGTGATCGTGCTGATCTTGCAAAACGGCCTGTTGCAGATGGGCCTATTGGGCACGACCTCGGCCATGGTGCTGGGGATGGTGCTGATTTTCGGGGTCTGGCTGGATGTGCGCTGGCTAAAGAACCGCCACAAACTGCTGAACTCGTCCTACGTTTCGCCCGCCTATCTGAAACTGCCCGAAGACGCGCCCGACCCGGACAAGGGCGGCGTCTATGCGGTGAACGATCTTTTGTCCACCTCGCAACCCTTGGCCATTGGCGATGTCGAAGGCCCCGAGGATGTGGCCATCGACAAGGATGGCAACCTGTATTCCGGATCGCGCCACGGCAATATCCATCGCTGGCTGGCCCCCGACTATACGAAACACGAAATCTTTGCCCATATCGGCGGCGGCACCTATGGCATGAACTTTGACAAGGACGGCAATCTGTGCGTCTGCGTTGGGGGGATGGGCCTTTACATGGTCACGCCCGACCGCGAAGTGGTCAAGCTGACCGACGAAACCAACCGCTCGCGCTGGTCGATCATCGATGACTCGCGCCTGCGGTTGGCCGACGACCTTGACATTGCGCCCGATGGCCGGATCTTCTTTTCCGAAGCCACCTACCGCTATTCGGTGCATGACTGGCAGGTCGACATGCTGGAAGCGCGCGGGAACGGTCGCATCATCTGCTACGATCCGCGCGACAAATCGACCAAGACCGTTCTGGGCAACCGGATTTTCCCGAATGGCATCGTTTGCCTGCCCGATGGGGAAAGCCTGCTCTTCTGCGAAACCTGGGCCTGCCGCCTGATGCGGTTCTGGTATGACGGTCCGAACAAAGGCAAAGTCGAAGCCGTGATTTCGAACCTGCCGGGCTATCCGGACAACATCAACCGGGCAAGCGATGGCAACATCTGGCTGTGTCTGATCGGGATGCGCGCGCCGGTTCTGGATCTGGCCATGACCCGCCCCGGATTCCGCCGCCGCATGACCCGCCGCGTGGCCCCGGCCAACTGGCTGTACCCCAACATCAACATGGGCTGTCTGGTCAAGATCACCCCCGAGGGTGAGGTGCTTGAGGCCTATTGGGACAAGGATTGCGTCAACCACCCCATGCCCACCTCGTGCAAGGAAGATCGCGGTCATCTGTTCATCGGGGGCGTGTCGAACAACAGGATCGGCAAATGGCCGGTTCCCGGCGCCAATCCCGAATGGTCTGAACATACCAAATGGGCGACCTATGGCCGCGCAGCCGCCACCAAGACCTCGGAGAAAAAGGCATGATCGGCGCCATTATCGACCGTGTTGAAAAATATCTGGGACGTGGGCGCCATTCCATTGCCGTTCCGGTGATGGACGGCCCCCTGCACCCCAACAATCGTCTGGAAGAGGCGCAAAGCCTGTTCAGCCTGAAGGATGTCGACAACCTTGCCTGCGTGGGGGCGAACATCTGGTGTTCCTCTGGGCCGATGCTTTTATGCGCGGCGCAGGACCGTCAACCCGAGGTCATCGAAACCCTGAAATCGACGATCAGCGCCATTGCCGCCTCGCCCGAAGGGGCGCTGGCCATCGGCGTTGATGGGCAGGGCATCGTCATTCGGGGCGGCAAGCATGACCGCAAGGAATTCACCAAGGTGGATGGCGTCGCTCTGAATTGCCCAACGGCGATTGTCTTTACCGGCGAAAACACCATCGCCGTCTGCAACGGATCAAAGGACAAACCCGCCGCCGACTGGAAGCGCGATCTGATGGCGCATGGCAAATCCGGTTCGGTGTGGGAAATCGATCTGGTCTCGGGCAAGGCCACCAAGATCGCAGGCGGCCTTGCCTTTCCCTATGGCCTGTGCCGCACGTCCACGGGCTATGCCGTCTCCGAGGCTTGGGCCCATCGGATCATTGCCGTCAAGGCGGGCGAAAAGCCGCGTGAGCTTTTGCGTCACCTGCCCGGCTATCCCGCGCGGCTGAGCCAAGGCCCGAATGGCGGCTATCTGCTGGCCGTCTTTGCGCCCCGCAACCAGTTGGTCGAATTCGTCCTGCGCGAACCCGAATTCCTGTCGGTGATGACGCGCACAGTGCACCCCGACAACTGGATCGGGCCCAAGCTGATGTGGGGTCAGGGGTTCAAGGAACCGATGCAAGGGGCCGCCCTGAAAACCATGGGCATCATCAAACCCTGGGCGCCAACCTGGTCTTATGGGCTGTTGGTCGTTCTGGACGAAGAGTTCCAGCCGATCGACAGCTATCACAGCCGCGCCGATGGCCGCCGTCATGGCGTGACCTCGGTCACGGTCCGGGGGCAAGAGATCATTGCCGCCGCGAAAGGCGCGCATGAAGCCGTGGTTCTGCATCCTATTACCGCCGGAGGCGCACAATGACCGGTGATGTCATCCTTGAACTCAAAGGGGCCACAAAGCATTTCCGGGGCATCTATGCGATCCGGGGTATCGATCTGACGCTGCGGCGGGGGGAAATCCACGCGGTTCTGGGCGAAAACGGCGCGGGGAAATCCACGCTGATGAAGGCCTTGGCCGGCGTGCACCAGCTTTCCGAAGGACAAATCTTTCTGGAAGGCAAGCCGGTCGAGTTTCAAAACCCGCGCCAAGCCCTCGAAGCGGGCATCGCCATGGTGTTTCAGGAAACCAACCTCGTGCCGTCGATGACGGTGGCGCAGAACATCTTTCTGGGCGACGAAAAGTTCCTGAACCGCCTGCGGGGGCTGCACATCAACGCCCAGCAGTATCTGTTGTCGATGAACTTTGATGTCGATGCGACGGCCTTGGTCAACACGCTGGGCGCCGCACAGCGCCAGATGGTCGAGGTGGCCCGCGCCGCGCATCACAACGCCAAGGTCATCATTTTCGACGAACCCACGGCAACACTGACCCCCGAAGAGAAAAGCTATTTCTTTGGGCTGGTGCGGCGGTTGCGGAGCAAGGGGATTTCGATCCTTTTCATCACCCACGCGCTGGAAGAGGCGCTGCAATATTCCGACCAGATCACCATCTTGCGCGATGGCCAATTGGTGGGCGGTGGTCCGACCCGTGACTTTGACCGCGACAGCATTGTGCGCGCCATGGTGGGCCGTTCGTTGGAAAACGAGTTGTACGGTGCCACCAAGGGCCGCGACATCAAGGTCAGACGGCCGGGCAAAAAGCTGCTTTCGGTCGAAAACGTGACCAAGGGCAAAATTGTCCGGAACACCTCGTTCAGCATCTACGACGGCCAGATCACCGGGATGTTCGGTCTGGTCGGTGCGGGCCGAACCGAAACGATGCAAATCGTCTCGGGCGCGATCAAGCGCGATTTCCTGAATGGCGGCGAAATCCGTCTGGATGGCAAGCCGGTGCGCTATCGCGTTCCCCGTCAAGGGATGCAGGATGGCATCATGTATGTCACCGAAGACCGCAAATACGACGGTTTCTTTGAAACCATGTCGATCGAGGAAAACATCTGGATGGGCGATATCGCCCGCGCCCGCAACTTTGCCAGTGTCGTCAGCATGAACCATGCGCGCGAATTGGCCAAGGACTGGACGAAAAAGCTGTCGATCCGGGCGATCAGCCCAACGGCCAAGATGTTGGAACTCTCGGGCGGGAACCAGCAAAAGGTCGTGATCGCGAAAAGCCTTGTTCAAAT
>JALQUQ010000126.1 GCA_023263735.1 Paracoccaceae bacterium
GTGGCAAGGTTCCGGCCTCCATTCACGTATCGCCCGAGGCGGCGCAGGGTGGCCCGCTGGCCCGACTGCGTGACGGCGATATCGTGCGGCTGGATGCGGTTGCAGGCACGCTGTCGGTTCTGGCCGAGGGGTTCGAAGACCGCCCCGCCGTTTCGGCCGATCTGTCCGCCAACGGCTATGGCATCGGGCGCGAATTGTTCGAAACCTTCCGCCGCAACGTCGGCTCGGCCGATACCGGGGCTTCGGTCGTCCTGTGACGCCGGGCCCGACCTGATCACCCTTTTCCGGCGGCCCAATCCACGCCGTCCCCTTTGACCAAAGGACCCTGACATGACCCCCGCAGAACAATCCGCCAAAGCACTTGCCGTCTGCAAACTGGCCCCCGTGGTTCCCGTACTGGTGATTGACGACCTCGCCCATGCGAAACCCTTGGCCGAGGCATTGGTGGCGGGCGGGCTTCCGGCGCTGGAAGTGACCCTGCGCACGCCCTGCGCGCTGGATGCCATCCGCGCCATGGCCGAAGTTCCGGGCGGGCAAGTCGGGGCGGGAACCCTGCTGACCCGCGCCGATGTCAAGGCCGCGAAAGAGGCGGGCGCTACCTTTGGCGTCTCGCCCGGCTCGACCCCGGCGCTGATCGATGCCTGCTGCGAATTCGATCTGCCCTTGTTGCCCGGCGCTGTCACGGCCACCGAGATCATGGCCTTGTTGGAGCAGGGCTTTACCGTCCAAAAGTTCTTTCCGGCCGAACAATCGGGCGGCGCGGCCTTTTTGAAATCGATCGGCTCGCCCCTGCCGCAGGTCAGCTTTTGCCCGACGGGCGGGATCAGCCTGAAAACCGCGCCCGATTATCTGGCCTTGAAAAACATCCTTTGCGTCGGCGGGTCTTGGGTGGCCCCCAAAGAGGCGATGGCCAAGGGCGATTGGGCCAGCATCACCAAACTCGCGGCCGAGGCAAAGGCCCTGCGCTAATCGTCGGCAAAGCTTGGGTCGATGCCCAAAGCCATCAGCCGCCGCAGAACGACATCCAGTTGGGCCGAATGTTCGGGGCCCAACTGGGCGCGCAAATGGGCATCATAGTCCTGCGCCTTTTGCCCCAGATCGGCAAAAACCTGTTGCCCGGTTGCCGTCAGCGTCAGGATTTCGGCTCGGCGGTCCATCGGGCTTTTGGCGCGCTCTAGATATCCCGCGGCCTCCAGCGCTGCGACTGATCGGCTGACCTTGGTCTTTTCGATATGGCTGATCTTGCAGATGTCGCGGGCCGTCATGGCGCCAAATTTGCCCAGATTGGCCAACACACGCCACTGGGTGCGGGTCATGCCATAGGTGTCGCGATAGATGCGATGAAAGCTTTGGCTGGTCGCCTCGGCCGCTTGATTGAGCAAGTAGGGCAGGAAATCGCCCAGTTCAAAGGCGCGCTCGGTCATGATCTGGCCTCCAGCGCGGCCAGAACGGATTGCGCGGCCCTGAGCCCCGGATCGCTGCCGCGCCCCAAACGCTGCATCGTCACCTCCATCGCCGCCACTTGACCCGGCGCGCCTTGGCCCAAGATTTCCAGCACTTTGGGCGCGATCAGATCGGCGCGACAGGCCGCGCCAATGAATTCAGGCACCACCCGCGTCTCTGACACCAGATTGACAAGCGTCACCGTGTCGATCAGCGCGGCCCGGCGCATCAGCCACAGCGTGATTGGGTGCATGTCATAGGCAATCACCATCGGGCAGCCATTCGCGGCCAGTTCCAACGATACCGTGCCCGAGGCCGCGATGGCCACATCCGCCGCCGCAAATGCCCCGCGTTTCAACGCGCTGTCCTGCACGATCTGCGGTTTGATCGGCCAATCGGCGGTCAGGCTCTGCACCAGTTCGGCCACGCCCCGCACCGTGGGCAAGACGACCCGCGCGTCGGGGTGCTGCGCCTTGATCCGCTCTAGCACCTGCCCCAACACGGGGGCCAGCCGCGCAACCTCGCCCCGGCGCGACCCGGGCAGGGCGAGGATCAGCGGGCCCTTTCCCGCAAAGGCCGCGCGTTCCTCTGCGCTGGCCAAGGCCTCACTGACCACCGGATGCCCGACGAAATCGCAGGTCATGCCCGCGGCCGTCATAAAGGGCGGCTCAAAGGGCAACAGGGCCAAGACATGATCGATCACCCGCGCCATTTTGGCCGCCCGCCCCGGACGCCACGCCCAGACCGAGGGCGCGACATAGTGAATGGTCTTGAACGCAGGCCGAGCCGTTTTGACAATCGCCGCCACCCGCAGGCAAAAATCGGGGCTGTCGATGGTGATCATCGCATCGGCGCCAGAGGCAAGGGCCGCCGCCGCCACCTCGGCGATCCGGCGTTTAAGGTGGAAATACTTCGGCAGAACCTCGGCAATGCCCATCACCGAAAGCTCTTCCATCGGGAATTGGCTTTTCAGCCCCCGCGCCTCCATCAAGGGGCCGCCGACGCCTTGAAACGTCACCTCGGCCATCGAGGAGAGCCCCACCATCAGGGCAGCGCCCAACCGGTCACCCGAGGGCTCTCCGGCGATCACAAAGAAATGGCGCGCTTTGGTCATGGCAGGACCGTCCCAACAGCCAAAAGGAGAGGTTCGGGGCGGCCCTTCGCCTGTGGAATGGCCACCCGCGCAGCCCCCCCAAGACCAAGGCCCCGCATCACGATGGCCGCGCCCAAAGGGTCAGGCCCAGTTCCCCTGCCCGTTGGACCATTTCGGGCAGATCAAGGCAGATCACGCCGCCCGCTTGCCAGACGATGCCCCCAAGACCCGCCTTGGCCGCAGCCAAAACCGTTGCCGGGCCAATCGTCGGCAGGTCGATCCGGGTGTCTTGCCCGGGCTTTGGGGCCTTGTAGAACAGCCCCTTGCCCCGGGCCGGATCGGGCCGCAGGGCTTCGGGCAGCATCGCCACCCCGGCCAGCATCGCATCGGTTCCGGGCAAAGCCTCAACCGCAAGGCAAAGCCCCTGCACCACCACGCAACCCTGGCCCACATCGGCGCGACCAAGCGCATCGACAATGGCCGCCGCCCGGGACGCATCTTTTTCCAGCGCAGGCGTCAGCGCACCGGCAAACACCCCCTCGGCCGGAACCAGATCGGGGGCCACCTCGGCCGTTCCGGCAATGGCAAAGCCGAATTCGACAAACAGCGCGATCACCTCGCGCAGGGTGGCATCGTCGCCCTGCTGCATGGCGGCCAACAGGCGCGGCACCAGTTGCGCCGTATCGGGGTCAAACAAGGCCGGGTCCAACCGTGGCCGTTGAACCGCACCGGCGAAGGTCACGGTGGTCACGCCCGCCTCTTCCAGCGCGCGAAAGAACGGCACCAGCCGCTCGACCCGAAAGGTCAGATCAGGGCGGATGCCCTGCGGCGCAAACCCCTCGACCGCGCAGACCATGGGCGTGTCCAGATGGGCGGCAACGGCGGCGGGCAGGCGCCCTGCCCCGGCAATGATGGCAACCCGGCTCATTTCGGGGTCAGAAAGCTGCGGTCGCTGGCCGAGAGGATGAAATCCGTCATCTCACGCACATGGACACTGTCGGTTTCATCGGCCAGACGGCGGGCGCGATCAAGGAAAGACCCATCGCCCTGCGCCAGCATCTGATACCCCGCCCGCAGCGCCGTGATTTCCGCCCGGTCCACCCCGCGCCGTTTCAGCCCGACAAGGTTCAGCCCGTCCAGAACGCCGCGCGGCCCCTGCACCAGTCCGTGCGGCAAGACGTCATTGGTGACCATGGTCACGGCCCCGATGATGGCCCCGCGCCCCACGCGCACCCATTGATGCACGCCCGACAAGCCGCCAACGATCACGTCATCGCCCAACTGGCAATGCCCGGCAATCGCGGCCTGATTGGCCAAGATCACCCGGTCGCCCAAACGCGCGTCGTGACCCACATGAGAGCCGGTCATCAAAAGGCAATCGTCGCCGATCTGGGTCACCCCACCGCCGCCCTCGGTGCCCGTGTTCAGCGTCGCCCCCTCGCGGATGCGGTTGCGCTTGCCCACGATCAGCCGCGTCCGCTCGCCCCGAAACTTGAGATCCTGCGGCACCTCGCCGACGACGGCAAAGGAAAAGACAACCGTCTCCTCGCCCACATCGGTCCAGCCGGTCACGACGCCATGCGATTTCACCACGACCCCCCGGCCCAAGGTCACCTCGGGGCCGATCATGGCAAAGGGGCCGATCTGGCAATCGGGGCCGATCACCGCCCCCTCTTCGACGACGGCAGACGGATGGATCTTGGCCGAAGGATCAATCGACATCGGTTACGCCTTCGGGACGTCGAACATGGCGGTAAACTGGGCCTCGCAGGCCAATTCGCTGCCCACCATGGCGCGCCCTTCGAATTTCCACACGCGGCCGCCCCCGCGCAGCGCCTTGACATGCAATTCCAGCACATCGCCCGGCACCACCTTGCGGCGGAATTTCACCCCATCGACGCCCATGAAAAACACATTGGCATTCTTGTCGACCAGATCCATCGACATCCCCACCAGAATGCCCGAGGTCTGCGCCATCGCTTCGATGATCATAACGCCCGGAAACACCGGCATTCCCGGGAAATGCCCGGTGAATTGCGGCTCGTTCATGGTGACGCATTTGATGCCGACGCAGCTTTCATTGACGACGATGTCCCGCACCTTGTCCACCAGCAAGAACGGATAGCGGTGCGGCAAGATCCGCTGGATCAGGGCGATATCGGCCTCGGTCGTCGGGGTGGGTTTGGTAGCGTCCGTCATTCTGTGTCCCGTCGTGTGTTCTTTGCTTTGTTACACAGCTAGCAAGTCAGCCAAGGGCGGGCAAGGCCAAGCGACCCGGCAAACCGCGTCATTCCTGTGGGTTTGCGGGGGCTGTCGCGGGATCAGCGGCTTGACCCTGCGCATCCCCCGGGGTCGAGCGCGCGGTGTAGGCCGCATCGATCCGGGCAATCGCCTCGTCTGTCAGGTCAAACTTGTCAAAGATCAGAACGATCGACGCCCGATCCAGAATGGCCGCAACCCCAGTTTCCGCCATCAGATTGCCCAGAATCGGAACCGCTTGTTCAAAAAAGGTTTGCCGGTCGGCATCGATGCGCGCCGAAAGGGCGCGGCTTTTGGCATCCTGCGCCTTGCGCAACTCTTCGACCTTTTGGTCAAACGCTTCGGCCAGCTTGCGGAATTCTTCGGGCGCAAGCGTGGCGCGCTGTTCGGTCAGCTGCTGTTCTTCTTCCTCAAGCGCTTTTTCAAGTTTGCGGTTTTCGGCCAAAAGGGCGGCCATATCGGCATCAAACAGGCTTTGAATCGCCTTGCCCTGCAGGCTTTCGTCAAACAGACGCTCGCGGTCAAGCGTCGCGATGGGGGCCGATGCCGGGCTTTGCGTCGGGCCCACCGTCTGGCCAACCACCGGGGCCGCAAAAAGCAAAGGGGCGGCCAAGGCAATTGCCCAGCCCGCCCCCCGTAACATCCTGCACGCGACTTGCATCAGAACCGAGCTGAGATCGACAGATCAAAGCCTTGGGTCTGGTCAAAGGTCTCCTTCTTCAGGGCGCGCGAGAAATTGAACCGCAGCGGGCCAATCGGGCCATCCCAGACAAAGGACAGACCCACCGAAGCGCGCGGCGAGAAGTTGCTGCCGACCAAAGTGCCCGAAGGCACCTTGTTCTGCACACCCCAGACCGAGCCGATATCCATGAAGACGCCGCCGGTCAGACGGTATTCTTCGGGAAGCCCCAGCGGGAAGTCGGCTTCGAACCGGGCAACGGCAAAGTAGTTGCCGCCAACGGCCTCGGCATTGGCGCCATCGCGCGGGCCAATCCCGTTGAACTTGAAGCCCCGGATCTTGCCGTTGCCAAAGAAGCGGTCGGTCACCCGGGTTTCATAGCCGCCCAGCGGGCTCAGCGCGCCCGCCTCAACGATGGCGCGCACGGTGACTTCCTCATTCATCACCTTGCGTTCGGCGAGGGCCGATACTTCGGTCGAGATGAACTTGATATCGCCGCCCAGCCCGTGGAAATCCTGACCAAAGCGCAGGACAACCGACGAATTCGGGCTCAGCCCCCCAATCCGGGTGTCGTAGGTGTAGGTATAGCCGATCGACGACCCGAATTCCCCTTTGCGCGCGGCTTCGGCGGTCAGAATGGGGCTGACGCCGGTATAGGCGCGCACGGCATTCATATCGAGACCATAGCGCAATTGCAGGCGGCTTTGTTCGGCCACCGGGAATTCCAGCGACAGATTCAGCCCCGCCATTTCGGTGTTGTACAGCGCCGCCTGCCCCGAGGTGGTGTTGTAATGCCCCCCGAAGGACAGCGCCACATCGCGGCCAAGGAACGCCGGTTCGGTGAATTGGAACGAGGAATTGCGGTTGTCCGCCCCGGTCGACAGGCTAAGCGAAAGACCCTGCCCCCGGCCCAGGAAGTTCGTTTCCGAATAGCTGATGGCCAGACCAATGCCCGTGTCGCCCGAATAGGTCGCACCAAAGTTGAGCGAGCCGGTCGGGGCCTCTTCGACGTTCACGTCAACGACGACCTGATCCGCAGCACTGCCCGGACGCGCCTCGACCTGCGCATCGCTAAAGAAGCCAAGCGCCCGAATCCGTTCGGCGGACTGGCGAATTTCGCGCGGGTTGAAGGGGTCACCTTCGGCCGAACGGAACTGGCGGCGCACCACCTCGTCCAGCGTGGTGGTGTTGCCTTCGATGTCGATCCGTTCGACAAACACACGATCCCCGCGCACCAGCGCGAATTCGATGTCCAACGTTCCATCGGCGTTGTTGCGGGTGATGCGCGGATCGACGCGAACGAAATTCAGACCCTTGCGCAGGGCCAGATTTTCCATGCGGGCGATGTTGTTTTCAACGACAGCCGGGGAATAGGTGCCACCCGACCGAATGCGCTGAATCGCCTCATAGTCGCCCAAGTCGATGCCATCGACCTCGGACACCGTGGTGACCTTGCCAATCTTGAACGACCGGCCCTCTTTGACGGTAAAGCTGACAAAGACGGCATCGCGCTCACGCGACACTTCGGCCGAAGCATCGGTGACCTGAACATCGACAAAACCGCGCGACAGGTAAAAGTCGCGCAACAATTGCTTGTCCAGCTCCAGACGTTCCGCCTGATAGGTGTCGCGCTGCACAAAGGTGCGCAACAGCCCCGCCTGTTTGGTTTCCAGAACCTGACGCAGACGGCGATCCGAGAATGCACGGTTGCCGATAAAGGACAGGCGCTCGATCTCGGTCACCTTGCCTTCGGTCACTTCGAACACCAGATCCACGCGCGAGTCGCTGCGGCGGATCAGTTTCGGCGTTACCGTGGCAGCGATCCGACCTTTGGCGCGGTACATGTCGGCGATGGTGGCGGCATCGGCTTCGGCGATGGCGGGCGAATAGACCCGGCGCGCCTTGGACCCGATCACCTCGGCCAACTGCTCATCCTTCAGGCGCTTGTTACCCTCAAAGTTGATGAAGTTGACGATCGGATATTCCTTGACGCGAATGACCAAGGTGCTGCCGCTGGGAACGATCTCAATCGTTTCAGTGCCTCCGCAGCGTGTTGCATCTGCTGCACCTCGCCATAGAGCCGCTCGATCTCCGCC
>JALQUQ010000127.1 GCA_023263735.1 Paracoccaceae bacterium
GTCTCGACCTGCTGCTGCGGGAACTGACGCTCGACGCGTCATTTATCAGCAACTTCGACGACCTGCCGATACCGTTCCGCGCGACGCCGTTCAGGCATCTGCCCCGCCGACCCGATCCAGCGCCGCCAAGAACCGCGAGAGCAGCGCCGTCGGCTGAACCCCCGCCAAAAGCGATGTGCCAATGACGCGGGTCGCGTCGGTCAGCGGCAGGTCAAGCGTGGTCAACAACCCTTGGCGAAGCTCATAATCCACCTGTCTGGGGGAAATGATCGACACCGCGTCCGATGCCAAAAGCACCCCCCGCAGCGCCACCAATGAGCCGGTTTCGATATAACCCCGGTCGCCGCCACCTCCGACCACGCGATCAAAGACCCCCCGGGCCGGGCTATCCTTGCGCGGCAAGACCCAAGGGAATTTCAGCAAATCTGCGGGCGCAACCCGCCCCTGCCCCAGCGGATGCCCGGCGCGCGCGACGATGGCCAGACTGTCCAGAAAGAGCGGTTGTTCCGTGACGCCCTGTCCGCAATCCTTACCCCGCAGGGCGCCGACGATCACGTCACAGGCCCCGGTCCGAAGGCTGCGGATCAGACTCGAATAGGTGCCATCCAGAATTTCGATCTTGGCATCGGGAAAGGCCTGCATGACCTGCACCACCGCCTCGGGCACCAGCCGCGTGCGCGACAGCGGCAGCGTGCCAATGACGATACGCCCGTCAAACACCCCTGCCATTTCGCGCAACTCTTCATGGGCCAACGCGATTTCCTTGAGCGCCAGGGCCGAGAATTGGGCCACCGTCTCGCCGGCCGGGGTCAGACGCAAATTGTGCTGAACGCCTTCGAACAGGGGCAGGCCAAGAATATGTTCGATCTCGCGCGCTGCGCGCTGCACGGCGGGTTCGGTTTGCCCCAGACGGCGCGCCGCCGCAGAAAAACTGCCCGCCTCGGCATAGGTTGACAGCGCGCGCAATTGGGCGGCCGTCGCATGGCGTTCCAGACTGCCCCCCGGCTGCCCGCGCCCCCGCGCCGCGACGCGACGCGCCGCCTCGCCCAGATGCGCCATGGCCCGCAGGCTTCGGTTGTTGACGATCACCCCGGCCGGTGTCGGCTCGATCCGACCGGGCGAGCGGTTGAGGAGCCGCTGGTTGAACAGCTTTTCCAGCCGCGCTACCGCCTGAGACGCGGCCGGTTGGCTGACATGAACCACATCGGACGCCATGGTCAGCGACCCAAGACGCACCGCCGCCTCAAACAGCCGAAGGTGCCGCAGGTTCGGCAGATCATCGGGCGGTTCAGCCATTGGCGGACATTACCCCGCCCCAAGCATCGTATTGGGCAGCATCAGGGCCAGATCGGGCCACAGGATCAACAGCACAACCAACGCGATCATGGCCATCAGAAATGGCCAGACGCCGCGAAAGATTTCCGACATATCAACATGAGGGGCGACCGATTTCACGATAAACACGTTGATGCCAACCGGAGGGGTAATCAACCCCATTTCCAGCATCACCACCACAACCACCCCAAACCAGATCGGATCGAACCCAAGGCCGGTAATCACCGGAAAGAAGATCGGCATGGTCAACACCAACATGGCATAGCCTTCCATAAAGCAGCCAAGGATCAGGTAGGTGCACAGAATCACGAGCACGATCCCGATCGGCCCCAAGGGCAACGCCGTCAGCCAGTTCCCCACCATCGTGGGCACGTGGCTTAGCGCAAGGAACGGGCCGAACACATGGGCCCCGATCAAGACCAGCATCACCACGGCAGTGGTCGAAACGCTGTCGGTCAGGGCGGCCCACAGGCCCTTGAGGCTGAGATGTCGGGTCAGCAAGCCGTACAATATGGCCAACAATGCGCCGATGCCCGCAGCCTCGGTCGGGGAAAAGATACCGCCGTAAATGCCGCCGATCGTGACGGCGACCAGACCGATCAGGGGGAAAGAACCAAGGGTTGCCGTCATTCGCTGGCCCCAGCTTGCCTTTGGCCCTTTGGGGCCCAATGCCGGGTTCAGCGTGGTCAAGATCAGGATGGTCAGGATGAACAGCCCCATCAGCACAAGCCCCGGCACCACACCCGCCAGAAAAAGCCGCCCGATGGATTGCTGGGTCAAAATGGCATAGAGCACAAAGCCGGTGGAGGGCGGGATCAAAATCCCAAGGGTTCCCCCGGCAGCCACGGCGCCGCAGGACAAGCGGTGCGAATAGCGAAACCGCTCCATCTCGCCCAAAGCGACGCGCCCCATGGTGAGGGCCGAGGCGACGGACGATCCCGACAGGGCCGCAAATCCGCCTGAGCCCACCACAGTGGCCGAGGCAAGCCCCCCGCGCCAATGCCCGATCCAGGAATAGGCCGCGTCGTAGAGCCTGCGGCTCATCCCCGACTCTGTCGCGACATTGCCCATCAGAATGAACAGGGGGATAACCAGCAAATCGGCGCTGGATGCCAAGGAAAACGTCTCGGACGACAGATAGGATAGCGCCACAGTCGGGTTGCGCAGAACCGAGACCCCCACCAGACCAACGGTGAACATGGCAATGGCCACAGGAACACGCAGGGCCAGCATGATCAAAAGGATTGCCAAGCCCACAAGGCCAATCATTTCGGGGGTCATGCGTTCGACTTTCCGGTCAGGGCAAGGATGCCGCGCAGGATCATCGACGCGGCACAGATCAGGGACAGCGCCGTCATCGCCATCAGAAAGGGCGCGCGGGGCAGATAAAGGATATTGGTCGACATCCGCAGCATTCGGGCCAGATCCACCGCGATCCACAATTGCCATGCGATCAACAGAAAAATCACCGCGCCCAGCAGATGCGCAACGATGGTCAACACATGGTTCACGCGATCGGAGAATTTGGATTCCAGCAAATCCACGGCAATATGGGCGCCTTTGCGGTGGGCCAGCGCCATACCGCCAAAGACCACAAACAAGGCCGCCATCGAAACAATGTCACGTGCACCGTAGAGGGGCGCGTTGAATACGCGCCCCACCACATCTATCGCGGTGACAGCCAGCGCCACCAGCAGGCCCAAAGCCCCCGACAAGGCCGCAAGGTCGATCAGTAAATCGGTCGCACGAACGACCCGTCGGAGAGTCTGCATCTGGGCCGCCCTTGGTTATTTGCCGATCATCGCCGCCCGCACGGCCGAGGCCGGCAGACCTTGGCCATCCAGATCGGCGATAACCTTGTCGGTCACGACGGTCGTCAAGGCGTTGAACGGCGCAGCTTCCTCAGCCGTCAGGTCGATCACGACTTTGGACGGATCGGCCCGCAAAGCCTCCATCGTTTCGGTGGCACGCTGGTTCCAGCCCGCCTCGCCCGAGGCCGAAATGACCGGACCGCGCACCTTGTCGATGGCGGCCTTTTGCGCATCGCTCAGACCCTGATAGCGGGCTTCGTTCATCACGACATAGAACAAGATGTTTCCAAGGCTGGCCCCGGTCGTATAGGTGCGCGCCACTTCGTCGATCTTGAAGTCATGAATGGCCGACCCACCCGTCATGATCCCGTCGATCAGGCCGGTCTGAAGCGCATTATACATCTCGTTTGCCGGCATCTGCACCGGGGTCGCCCCCAAAGCTTCGATCACCTGCGCCGGGAAGGCACCGGACACGCGGATCTTCAGGCCCTTGATGTCGTCGGGCACGCGGACTTCCTTGTCCTTCATGATCAAAACGTTGGGCTCGGACGTCCACAGCGCAACGGCACGGGTGCCGGGGAATTCGCCGGTCAGGTACTGGTCATAGACGCGCCACATCGCCTCATAGCCCTTGCCAACACCTGCCGCATCGACCACGCCGGGCAGTTCGATGATCATCGAAAGCGGGAATTGCTGGCTGTTATAGCCCGCCAACCCCCAAGCCATATCGGCCACGCCCTGCACCACGCGGGCATATTGTTCGACCGGGCCCGGTCCAAGTTCACCACCCGGATAGACGCGCACAGACAGATCCCCGCCCGAGGCCTCTCCAAGGGCCGCCGTCAAAGGCTCGACCACCGAAGAGGTGATGATATGCGCGGGCGGCACAAAGTGAGCAAAGCTCAGTTCTTCCGACATGGCAAAGCTTGCGCTCATCGTAACCAGCGTCGCCGACGCCAGCAGACGTTTAAACACGGTCTTCATGGATTCCTCCCATTGGTCCCCGATGACACGGCCCCGGGCCGCACGTTTCCCCTTCCCTTTCTGTGTCCCAAGGAACAGCTTGACCGCGGCTTTGTCGGCGGCTTTCCAAAAGCTTATGCCGTCTTTCGTCAAAACAGGCCTTAGGCCAAGTCGGGATGGATACGAAGAAACTTGTTCTTTCCTTGGCTTGTGACCAATTCAAACGCTGGCAAGCAGATAAGCATTGGTAACACCCCCCTGATTTTTCGGGCCACCTGCCCCGTATCGAACAAAGTCAGCCATTCGCAAAGTTATTGATAAGGGGGCATTTCTTCGTAAACTGTGCCGAAACAGGCTTTGAGGTTGATAAATGCTTTTCCCCAGACGATTTGCTGCAGCGTTGACAGTTTCGATGCTTTGGCTTTCCACCCCCGCCCTTGCGGCAAGCTGTTCCGACACCGGCGGCAAATATGAGGCGTGGAAGTCCGAATTCGCCCCCGAGGCACGGGCCGCAGGCGTGGGAGAGCGGGGGCTGGCCGCTCTGATGGGGTCCAGCTATTCAAAGGCAACCATTTCGGCAGACCGCAATCAGAAAAGCTTTAAATATTCGCTCGACAAGTTCCTGCAGGTGCGGGGGGCCGAGGTCATTGTCAAACAAGGGCGGTCCCGCAAGGCCAAGAATGCCCAGATGATGGCGGCGATCGAGGCCAAATATGGCGTTCCCGCGGGCGTCATCATCGCCATTCATGGCATGGAAACCGGCTTTGGCAGCTTTATGGGGGACACCAATGTCGTGTCGGCCATTGCAACGCTGGCCTATGATTGCCGCCGCACCGAATTTTTCACGCCGCATTTGGTGGCCGCGCTGAAGTTGGTCGATCAGGGTGTGATCACAACCAAATCCGTCGGCGCCAAGCATGGCGAGCTTGGCCATACCCAATTCCTCCCCGGCAACGCGCTGGCCTTTGGGGTGGATGGCAATGGTGACGGCAAGATCGACCTGACCAACATGGCCGACGCCCTGTCCTCGACCGCCAATTTCCTGCGTCAAAAGGGCTGGAAACCCGGCGCGGGCTTTCAGGAAGGCGAGCCGAACTTTGCCGTGATCAAGGAATGGAACGCCGCCACCGTTTATCAGCAGGCAATTGCGATCATGGGAAAAAGAATCGACGGCTAAGTCAAAAAACTTGCCGATCCCCCCTTGCGCTTGGGCGCTGTGTCTCGTAATCACCGCGCCAGTGGCCCGTTCGTCTATCGGTTAGGACACCAGGTTTTCAACCTGGGAAGAGGGGTTCGACTCCCCTACGGGCTGCCACTTCCAGACATTGTCGAACGGTTCAAAGCGCAGGACGGAACGGTCCTTTGTGTGCTGATCGGCGCGCCATCGGGCGTGCATGCCCACCGCCCAAAGGGGGTGGGCCTTGTGCGCTTCAGGCTTCGCGCGCTTGGCGTTCGAAATCTTGCACGGCCAGATCGGCCATCTGCATCGCCGCCGCGCGGGTGCTGGCCACGGCGATGAAACGACCGTTGTGGCAGAAGGTGGCCCCTGTGACGCCGCTCGCCGCCTCGAGCGCCGTGTCGGTCAGCCCGGCCCAAGCCGCGGGCAGATCGGCCCTGTTTTCGAACTTGTCCTCTTGTTGGCGGATGGTGTTGATCGCCCAGTCCTTGTCACGCGGGTGAACCACGAACAGGATGTGATCGGCCCCGGCCTTTTCGATGGCCGCCCGAAACGGCATGCCCATTGGCAATTCCAGCACCCGTGACGGGCCCGCCGCCTGGATGGCGGCTGTTACGATCCCTTCGGCCCGGGCCTTTGCTGCCTTGGTCCGCACGGCCGCCTCAAGAAACGCCCGCGCCACTGGAAGCGCCGCCTGAAACGCCAGATCGTCGGCATCCGCCTCGCGCTGGTCAAACACCGGTTTCAGGGTTTCCAGCAAAACCGGCAGGGTCAGCCCCGCCAAAGGCCCCGCGACCGACGGGTCAAGCGCGCCATTGTCCATCAGATCGACGGGCACCACGAATTCCGCATCGATCCGCGCATGGATCTCGGCGGCATGGTCGGCGGGCACTTGCAATGCCCCCAGATAGGTCAGACCAAAATGATGCCAAATCAGGCCAAAAGAGCTGTAGGGCCGCCCATCCGGCCGCAGGGGCGCGTTTTTCTGGTGGTGATCAAAGATCGCGCGCGCCACATCATATTCGCGGCCCACATCGTAAATGATCCGCCCGTCCCGAGGCGAGGTCGTTTGCGCGTCACGGGTTCGCACCAGCTTGGCCCCAGGATAAAGCCGCGTCAGAACGACCGATGACAACAATTCATCCGCATGAAATCCCCCGGAATGGGTGACAAGTTCGGTGATCGGGGTCTGCGTTGTCATCGTTTTCCTGCCTTTTGGCCATGCCCGTGCCGCTGATAGGGCAAAGATCAGCGGATGTCATTTGCCAAAACGTCGGCAAGCCTGACCTTTCTTGTCAGGCCAGCACGCCGATGACAAAGCCGCTGGGGCCCAGTCCTGCGCCGGAATAATTCTGCGCCAGAACGACAGAAAATCCCGCCGGAACATCATAGGGAACCGCCGCATCCGACAGGTTGAAGACGCAAAGGGTTGACCCGCGCCGAAAGGCAAGGACCGGATCGGCGGCATCCAGAAACACGGTCTTCGCCGCGCGCAGATCGGCCGACCCTTTGCGCAGGGCCAACATGCGCTTGTAAAAATCAAGCACCCCATCCGGCCCCTGCAAATCGGCCGCATGGGCCCGTTGCGGCGGCTTGATCGGAAGCCAGGGCCGCCCGGTGGTAAACCCGCCCCCCGCATCGGCATGGTCCCAGACCATCGGCGTCCGGCAGCCGTCGCGCCCCTTATCCTCGGGCCAGAAGGTGATGCCCTGCGGGTCCAACAGTTCGTCATAGCTTAGTTCGGTTTCCAACTGGCCGAACTCTTCACCCTGATACAGACAAACCGACCCTTCCAGCGACAAAAGCAAGGCGGCGGCCAGCTTTGCCACCTCTTCGGGCGCCCCCTTGTCTGCCCAGCGTGATGCGTGGCGGCAGACATCGTGGTTGGAAAACGCCCAGCAGGGCCACCCCTTTGGCCCGGCTTGGAAGAAATCGACGATCTGTTTCCTGAAATGCGCAGGCGTGAAATTATATCCCAGCATTTCAAAGGAATAGGCCATGTGAAGCCGCTTGCCGCTGGTATATTCGGCCATCATCTCAACGGCGTGAAAGCTTTCCCCGACCTCACCCACCATGGTGCGCCCATCGTATTGATCCAAAAGCGCCCGCATCCGTTCCAGAAACCGCAGGTTTTCCGGCTGGTTCTTGGAATGC
>JALQUQ010000128.1:0-4745 GCA_023263735.1 Paracoccaceae bacterium
GCGTCGGAACCGTCAACGTCAAAGACGTCTCAGACGACGATATCCTAAGCATGATCATCATGGGCAAAAAGCCCGCCCTTGCGGCCTGACCCCGGATCAGGTTTGGCCCCCAATCCCGCTTGGACCATAAGTCAGCCGATCAGCGCCTGCCGCACCAGATTGAGGCCGGAAATCACCAAAAGGATCTGCGTGATCTTGCGGAATTTGTCTTGTGCCAGGCGATCTTGGAGGCGAAAGCCCAACACCATGCCGATCTGTGCCGGCACAACGATCAAGGCCGAAAAGACCAGCCGCGACCCTGACAAAAGCCCGGTGCCCAGATGCGCCGCAGTCAAGGCGACCGCCCCGATCAGGAACACCACGCCCTGCGCCCGGACCATCTGCTTTTTCTCGACCCCGACCGACAGCAGATACACCAGAAGCGGCGGCCCCCAGATGCCCGACACCCCGCCATAAAGCCCGCCAATAACCCCAAGCCCCCATTCCGCGCGGGTGCGGTGCTCAAGCCGCAGGGCCAAAGGCACGCCAAAAAGCTGCAGTGCGGCAAAGGCGGTGACGGGAATGCCCAACAGCAAGAGATACGGGACGCGCGGAATGTCATCAAAAAGCTGCGCCGACAGCAGAATGAACAGAACCGTTCCATAGAGAAAGCGCCGATAATCGATCGCCGTCTGCACAGCGGCCGGAACGCCCTGCCGGAAAGCCTGAGAGATGTTGGAGATCAAGGTGGGCAGGATCAGCCCGGCCAGCGCCATATCGGCACTGAGAAAGCTGGAAAAGGACGAGATCATGATCAGCGGCATGGCAAACCCCACCGCGCCTTTGACAAAGCCGGCAAACAAGGTCACCAGAAGGGCAAGGATCAGCTGCCCCGGATCAAGCTGGAGATAATCGGCGAGCGCACTCATGCGCCTGTTGTGACGCCAGCGTTCGGCAAAGGAAAGAGCAAACACCCGGCTTTGACCAGATTATCGACTGCGACATTTTACTGCCATAGGTGCAGTCAATGGGAAATTATGTTGCGCTGCATCTGCAAAGGGGTTAGCCACATCGCAACCGCAGAATCCCAAAGATAGGAATCTTGCCATGTCGCTGGACGCTGTTCCCACCCCCGCCCCCCTGTTGGCAAACATCGAAACTCTGGCGGCGGATTGCCTGCCCGAAGTCGAAGCCCTGTTTGACCTGGCCCGCGAAAATCTGCGGGGGATGGTCACGATCAATGGCAAGATTTCGGCCGCTGCTTTGGAACAGCATCAATTCGCCGCCCATGCGCTGTCGTGGCTTGCGACCTATGTTTTTGCGCTTCAGCAAATGTCGGCTTGGGCCGGGCGTCTCCGGGAGGCGGGCAGCTTTGGCGAAACCGAAGGTCTGATCCTGCAGATCGCTTTCGGGGAATATCTGAACCAGATCAATGGGGGCATCCCCATGAGCCAGGGAGAGGTCGCGCGATTGCAGGACCTTGGCCTTTCCTCTGGTGTCAGCGGAGCGGCGGCACGGACCCTTATGGCCCAAGGGAACAGCGCCGCCGCCCGCGCTCGTCTGGTTGCCCTGATGCGCGACAGCCGCGCCAATGCGACCTTTGGCGCAACCGGACTGGGCGAAGAGCTGGAGATGATCCGCGACCAGTTCCGCCGCTTTGCCGACGAGCAGGTCAAACCGCAGGCGCATGAATGGCACCTGAAGGACGAGCTGATCCCGATGGAGATCATCGAGCAACTGGCCGAAATGGGCGTTTTCGGCCTGACGATCCCCGAGGAATTCGGCGGGTTCGGTCTGTCCAAGGCGTCGATGGTCGTGGTGTCCGAAGAACTGTCGCGCGGATATATCGGCGTGGGCTCGTTGGGCACGCGGTCTGAAATTGCGGCGGAATTGATCCTGTGCGGCGGCACCACGGATCAAAAGGAAAAGTGGCTGCCAAAGCTGGCCTCGGGGGAAATCCTGCCGACGGCGGTGTTTACCGAGCCGAACACCGGGTCCGACCTTGGGTCGCTGCGCACCCGCGCCCGCAAAGAGGGCGACGACTGGATCATTTCGGGCAACAAGACCTGGATCACCCATGCAGCCCGCACCCATGTGATGACGGTTCTGGCGCGGTCGGTGCCGGACACGAATGATTATCGTGGCCTGTCGATGTTTCTGGCCGAAAAAACCCCCGGCACGGATGAGACGCCCTTTGTCGATCCGGGCCTGTCGGGCGGCGAGATCGAGGTTCTTGGCTATCGCGGCATGAAGGAATACACGGTCAACTTTGACGATTTCAAGGTCAAGGGCGAGAACCTGTTGGGCGGCACCGAGGGGCAAGGCTTTAAACAGCTGATGCAAACCTTTGAATCCGCACGCATTCAGACGGCGGCCCGGGCAATCGGTGTTGCGCAATCGGCGCTGGACGTCGGCCTGCAATATGCCGAAGACCGCAAGCAGTTTGGCAAGGCTTTGGTCGAATTCCCCCGCGTTTCCGGCAAATTGGCGATGATGGCCGTCGAGATCATGGTCGCGCGGCAATTGACCTATTTCAGCGCATGGCAAAAGGATCATGACAAGCGTTGCGACCTTGAAGCGGGCATGGCCAAGCTTTTGGGCGCCCGCGTGGCATGGGCTTGTGCCGACAATGCGCTGCAAATCCATGGCGGCAACGGTTTTGCGCTGGAATATCAGGTCAGCCGGCTGCTCTGTGACGCGCGGATCCTGAACATCTTTGAAGGCGCCGCCGAAATTCAGGCGCAGGTGATCGCCCGCCGTCTTTTGGATTGAACGCAGGGGCGCCTTAGGGCGCCCTGATGCTTGGCGGGGTCTAGTCGTCTGATCCAGATGCGCCGCCCGACAGAACCAAGGGCACCGACGCCGGGCGCAGATCACTGATGGTCAGGCCGTTTTTCGGCCGTGCCAGACGATTGCGCACCACCCAATGCAGGCGCTTTTCCGCACGCGTGATGGCCACATAGGCCAGACGTTTCCACAAGGGAATGCCCGCTTCGCTGCGCCCCGCCTGCGCGGCGGCCCACAGGTCGGGCGAAAAGACCTGCACCTCTTCCCACTGGCTGCCCTGCGCCTTGTGGATCGTGACGGCCGCCCCATGCAGGAACGCCGCCCCCATGCGTGCCGCCGAGGGGATAAAGGGTTCTTCCTCATCGGGCTTTTCGATCTTGATGATGCTGGCCGCGCTGACCTGCGGATCTTCGGCCCCAACCACATGCAGTTTGGCAAAGCCGTCCCGATTTCCCGGGCCAAGATAGATGACCTGCGCGCCCTTGATCAGCCCCCGCGCCTCAAGATCGATGCGCTTTTTCCGATGCTTCAGCGGCAATTCGATGCCATCGCAGATCAGCGGCTCTCCGGGCAAAAGCGCATCTTCGGGCGCACCGTGGGCCGCCCGAAACGCACTGATCAACCGTATCCGCGTTGCATTGCGCCAAACCAAGACCGGGCTGCGGGCCATCAGTTCCGCATCCACCCGCTCGGACCAAACCACGCGGTCATCCTTGCGTGCAGCCGATTGGACCATGGCTTCAAAGTCATCGAACCCCAGTTTCGGGTCGGCCAAGGCATGGGCCAGATCAAGGATCGGATTGTCCTGCGTCTGACGATGGATGCGATTCAGCATCAGCTTGCGCTGTTCGGGCAAACGGTCAAACACCATGCTGCCCGACTGCCCAACCGGCGCCAACTGGGCCGGGTCACCAAACAGAACCAGCGTCGGAAAGATTTCGCGCAGGTCATCGAACTGGCGCTCATCCAGCATCGAACTTTCGTCGATAAAGCCAATGTCAAGCGGCTCCTCGCGCCGCTTCCAACCCTGAATAAAGTCGGAACCTCTCAAGCCAGCGGCCGCCAAAGCCCCCGGAATTGACGCAACTTGTTGGAAAAAGGCAAATGCCCGATCCAGCGCGCCATCGGCCAACCCCTCGACCTCGGGCCGTGCGCCATTGCCCGACAGCCATTCGGCAATCAATTCATACTGCGGGTCATAAACGGGCGTGTAAAGAATGCGGTGAATCGTGGTGGCCGGAACGCCCCGGTTGCGCAACACACTCGCCGCCTTGTTGGTCGGGGCCAAAAGCGCCAGCGTGCGCCGATCTTTCTTCCGCTTCCCCTCGTAATCCCCGGAAATCACCGTCACCCCGGCCGCAATCATCGCCTTGGTCAACTCGGCCAGCAAAAGCGTTTTGCCCGATCCCGCCTTGCCCATCACCGCGTGAACCGACGACGGCCCCTCTTGCGGCGGTGCCAGCGTACCCTCGTGCAGATCGATCCCGGCCGCCGCCAGAACTTCGGCAATGCGATCATGTGCCTCGGCCTGATCGTCAGACAGAACGGGAGCGGTCGGAGATTTGGCAAGCGCATTGGTCATGGCGCCACCATAGGGCCAGTTGCCGGCACATACCAGCGATCCCGTCCCAAAATGGGCGCGGCCCTAGTCGTCCTGCCGCGGCTTTTCGGCCGCCAATCGTGCCGCCTGCGCCAGTTCGGCCCGCGCCACCGTCAAGGTGTGATCTGCTGCATCTGCCAAGCGGGGCAAACCGTTTCGCAGTGCATAGCTTTGCAGATCCTCCAGAACGTTGAAAACCCAGTCATGTCGAAAGTCTGTCACCAATGGCTTCTCCCAGTCTCTGGCAATCGCCCCCCACAGTTCGATGGCTAGCATAGCTTTGCCCAATCTGGCGCAAAAAGCAAAAGACCGCCGGACATGAAACCGGCGGCCCCCTTCGATACACAAGCAATCGCTGTCCGATCAGTCGCGGCGCGAC
>JALQUQ010000128.1:4755-7429 GCA_023263735.1 Paracoccaceae bacterium
CCTGAACCAAAACCGCCATATTCCCCGGCTTGTGCTGGTTCTTCAGCATCTTGGTATGCGCCTTGGGGATTTCCGCCCAAGGAAACACCTCCGACATGCAGGGGTCCAGCCGGCGTTCGCACATCAGCCGGTTTGCACTGGCCGCCTGCTTCAGGTTGGCGAAATGGCTGCCCTGCAACCGCTTTTGGTGCATCCACATATAGCGCACGTCAAAGGTGCAGTTGAACCCGCTGGTCCCGGCGCAAATCACCACCATGCCGCCCTTTTTCACCACCAGCGACGACACCGGAAAGGTCGCCTCGCCGGGATGTTCGAACACCATGTCAACATTGACGCCCTTGCCGGTGATATCCCAGATCGCCTTGCCAAATTTGCGGGCCTCTTTCAGCCAGTCATTGTATTCGGGCGTGTTGACCTTGGGCAATTGCCCCCAGCATTTGAATTCGTTGCGGTTGATGACCCCCTTCGCGCCCATCGACATCACGAAATCACGCTTGGACTCGTCGGAAATCACGCCAATCGCATTGGCCCCGGCGGTATTGGCCAATTGGATCGCATAAGACCCAAGCCCCCCAGACGCCCCCCAGACCAGAACATTCTGACCGGGCTTCAGCTCATGCGGATGGTGGCCGAACAGCATCCGATAGGCGGTGGCAAGGGTCAGCGTATAGCAGGCCGATTCCTCCCAGCTCAGATGCTTGGGCCGCGGCATCAATTGCTGCGCCTGAACCCGCGTGAACTGCGCGAACGAGCCATCATGCGTTTCATAGCCCCAAATCCGCTGGCTGGGCGAAAACATCGGATCGCCGCCATTGCATTCTTCGTCGTCGCCGTCATCCTGATTGCAGTGAATGACGACCTCATCGCCCACTTTCCACCGCTTCACCTTGTCCCCCACGGCCCAGACGATGCCCGACGCATCCGATCCCGCGATGTGATAGGGCTGCTTATGGCCATCGAACGGGCTGATCGGCACGCCCAGCCCCGCCCAGACGCCGTTGTAATTGACGCCCGCCGCCATCACCAAGACCAGCACCTCATGGCTGTCGATCGTCCAAGTATCCACGATCTCCTGCTGCATCGCCACTTCCGGTTCGCCATGACGTTCCCGACGGATGGCCCAAGCATACATCTGTTTGGGAACATGGCCGAGTGGAGGCATCTCGCCCAGCTCATACAGGTCTTTTTTCGGGGCATCATAAGCCACAATCGCGCTTTGCGTATCCAGAGCCATCCGAGTCTCCATCCAGGTCAACATGCCGCGCCGCAGAATCGGGCGCCTGCCCTTTGAATATGGATCGCCGCGCAACTTTGCAATAGTATTTCAGTTCGTTTTGTAATTTTATGTCCGCCGCATCGCAGAATGCGCCGCTTTCCGCCCCAGTCGCCGGCAGGATTGCCCCATAAAACGCCAAACCCAGTTGGCATCCGCAGCAACGGGGACGCATTCAGCACCAAATCACCGCGCATCCGCAGCAGACAGCCCAGATCGCGCCCCACCCTGCATCGTTGCACCCCGCCGCAAGCTCGTTGCCTCCGGCGGGAGTATTTAAGAGTCTGATTCAAAACTCGTCGAGCGAATTCATTGTCTTGCGAGCAGCCGCGTGACGCGGCGGATGTGTGCGATTGTGATCCAAGCTGCCGCGCTGGCGATGGATTTTTCCCAATCCTTCGATAGACGTCGGCATCGTCCCAGCCAGGCGAGGGTACGTTCGACCACCCATCGGCGAGGCAAAACCTCGAACCCTTCTGCGGTGTCTGAGCGCTTGACGATCTGCACCGTCCAGCGCCCTATAGCCTTTAACGCTTCTCGCAATTTTGGCCCTGCATACCCGCCATCAGCGAAGACGTGGCGTAGCGTTGGATATCGTGCGGCGACACGTTTCAGAACCTCCGGCGCGCCGTCACGGTCCTGGATGCCGGCACTGTGAACGACAAGGCCGACCAGCAGGCCAAGCGTGTCGGTGGCAATGTGGCGCTTGCGCCCTTTGATCCGTTTGCCAGCATCATAGCCGCTAATCCCGCCACTTTCAGTGGTTTTTACGCTCTGGCTGTCGATGATACCAGCCGTTGGCAGGGCCGCTCGGCCCTCAGCCAGACGTGCGGCCTCCACAAGCGCGCGATTCATCTCCTCCAGCAGCCCGTCATTGCGCCACGCATAGAAATACCCTCGTACTGTCGACACCGGTGGAAAGTCGTTCGGCAGCATTCGCCACTGGCACCCTGTGGTCGCAACATAAAGGATCGCGTCGAACACCTCGCGCAAACACGTGGTGCGCGGCCGGCCAGTTTTCTTGGGCGGCGGCATCAAAGGGGCGAGCAGCGCCCATTCGGTATCTGTCAAATCGCTTGCGTATTTGTCGCCCTCACGGGCATGCTGGCTGCGGGTGAGTTCGGTCCAGGCCATTGTGATCTCCGTTCAGTCTCGCAGACGAACAGAATCACAACCTACTGAACTCACTCAATTAGTTTCAAATCGGGCTCTGAGGGGCGCTGGACGTCGAGCCATCCGACCCCGGCGCGGTCGCGGGCATAGAGGGCGAGCTTGCCGCTCGGTGGCGGCGCTGGGACGGCGCTCACCGCCGGGAGCACGACTGGTTCGGGCATCTCGACCCGGCCGCTCGAGCGGTCGATGCGGAGCGCCTCGTAAAAGGCCGAGCCGTCCGGGCTGACC
>JALQUQ010000129.1 GCA_023263735.1 Paracoccaceae bacterium
GTCTACCAGCGTATTGGCAAAAATCTCATGCGTTTCGGTATTGATCCAATGCGCCATGTTGGTCGTCTCGGATGTGGTGATGACCGTTTTGCCATCGGGGGAAACCGCCATCCCTTCGGGTTCGATCCCCACATTGATCTGGGCCACGACCTGCCGCGTTTCGGTATCGACGACGGTTGTCACCGCGTCATCCTCATTCGCGATGTAAAGCAGACGGTCATCGGGGGCGAGGACGAACTGTTCGGGGTCTTCGCCCGAGGGGAGTTCGGCCAAGACCTCGCCTGTTGCCGGGTCCAGCATCTGCACGGCATCGCTGTCCGAGGCGCAGATATAGACCCGGCTGAAATCGCTGGAAAAGGTGATGCCGCGCGGGCGTTCACCGACAGCAATGGTGCGGATGACCTCAAGCGTTGTGGTGTCGATCACGCTGACCGTGTCGTCTTTTTCATTGGTGACCCAGATTTCGTCGGCTTTCCCGCCGTTTGGCAGGCCAACCAAAAGGGCGCAGAGAATCGAAAGGCAGGATCGGCGCGGCATGGCTATTCCTTGAAAGCTTGGCACTGGCTTTCGGGTTCGTCCAAACCCAGACTGTCCAGTTCATGGCGGTGATGTAAGAACCCCTCGATCGGGGCAAGGGTGACCAAGGCGCGCGCATTGGCCAAGGCGATGGGCTGGCGCAACTGTCCGTTCCATGGCCGAAACGAAAGGCCCCGGCCCTTGAACCCATCCAGCAGGAAATCGGGGCCCAACATAAAGGTGCGCAGAGCAGTGGGGTCGGCGCTGCCGGTGCGGGTGACCGCCTCGCCAATCGCGCGCACGGCCGCCCATGCGGCGTAATCCTGACTGCGCATCGCGCGGCCTGCGTGATCCTTGAACCGGTTTTGCAACTGAACCGCGCCCCAAGCCTCGATCATGGGCGACCATGCCAGCGGCATCAGCCCATCACTGCCGGCCACCGGGCGCGGAAGCCAGGCGTTATGTTCGACATAGCGGCCGAAATCGTCGCGGGCATCGGCCACGATCAGGGCATCGTGATCGGGAAAATCCTGCGTGAATCTGGGCACTTCATCCATGGTGGATTCGCGCAGATCGGTATCAAAGGTCCATTCCTTTTCCGCCAGAAAAGACAGCCCGAATTTCTGGGCCGCCCGTCGCAGGGTTTCGGCCCAGTCCCGATCTTCGGGCGATGGGCCGGTGATCATCACCAGCCGAACCCATTGGCGGCGCACAAAGAATTGCATCAAGGCATCGGCCCGGGCCGCATCCTCGGGCAACATGTGCAAGAGGTTGGCCCGGCACGACCCCGACCGCAGCGCCCCATCGCCCGAGGCCACGTTGAACAAAAGCGCGCCCTGTGCCGCGGGCAGATCGGCCACGGCCAACAGATCATCGGCCGACCCATCGACCAGTACCAGACGGACACGCGTCAAGGCGGCGGCGGCCTCGGCGGCGAAATCGGCCTCTGGGGCAATGCTGACCGCTTCCAGCGCATAGGCATGGCCCAGAAAAGCGCCGGTCGTTTGCACATCGCGCAGCGCCACCTCGGCCCCGGCCAAGCCCAGATCATCGGGCACCGGATCAAGGTTTGACAGCACGGGCGGGCGATCCACCTCGTGCCGCAGATACAGGATCTGGACCGGCACCTCGGCCAAGGCAGAGACCGCACCAGCCCCCAGCAGGGTGCCGACGCACAGCGCGATCCTGACTTTTTGGCGCAACCGCATGTCCCCTCCGCCGATGCTGTCGTTTGTCGGGGCCATCGTCACCGTCCAGGCGCGGCGGGTCCATTAGACCTTGGTCGCGAAAACGGGGGGCAAGGGGCGTCGGCGCGCCATTCGGGACCAAAGTCCAATTCCGCGCCGCATCGGGCCCAAGCTATCAAACAGGCAGCAGATGCAGGAGGAAACGCGATGACAACTTCCCTTTTGGCCCGGATGGCCGCACAGACCCGCGGCCTGCGCCCGGTCGGCTTGGCTGCGGTGGGCGTGATGGTGGCGCAACTGGTCTGGGCCCATGGCGATGTGACACCGCAACCCGTCAACACCGACGCCCTTCCCGATGTGGGCGAGGAATGGTTGATCGAAAACCCCTACCGCGCGGCAACGGCGGGCGATGAGGTCTGGGCGCAGGCCGTGTTGATCGGGGATTCCGGCTATAACCAGAATTGCGCGCGCTGCCATGGTCTGGGGGTGGTTTCGGGCGGTCTGGCCCCCGACCTTCGGTTCCTTGAAGCGGCGGAATATGGCGATGAATGGTTCGTCGAACGCTTTCAACATGGCTACACGCAGGACGGCACCACCAAGATGCCGGCCTTTGGGGAAATTCTGGGGCAAAAGGCCGGGTGGGCCATCCGGACCTATATCGAAACCCGGCCCGAAGACGGCGCGCTGGACGCCTTTGCCGACCGGCTGGGCCAGATCCGCGATCAACTGATGGCGGGCGAAGGCGACCCTGCCGCGATCAAGACCGAACTGGAAGAGATCGCCGTTCAGATCAAGACCGCCTCGGGGGCGCCGATTGCCGACAGCGCGGCACGGCGGGCGGCACTTGCCTTGGATGGATCGGCCTCGGCCGCAAAACACGCGGGCGAGATGCTGACAATCGGCCTGTCTGCGGCGCATTGACCATGGACCGACGTCGCAGCCTGAAGGCATTGGCGGGCGTTGCGGTGGCGGCGGGGATGACCCTTGCCGCCCTTCCCGCATGGGCGCGGTGCGAAAATCACAAGCCCGGCCCGAAACCACAGAACACCGCCCGCGGCTATGTGGGCCAGACCATGGATGACATCATCGACCGTGGGTTCATGACCATTGCCGTCTACGATGATTTTCCACCCTATTCCTATCAGGAAAACGGCACGCCCATGGGCATTGACATCGACGTGGGCCATATCCTTGCCGATGCCTTGGGAGTGGAGGCGCGGTTTACCTTTGTTCAGGCGGGGGAAAATCTGCAATCGGACCTGATGAATTATGTCTGGAAAGGCACGATCCAGAATGAACCGGTCAGCAATGTGATGCTGCGCGTGCCCTATAATTCGGATTTCGCCTGTCAGGTCGAACAGGTTCAATTCTCCGGCCAATATGCCAAGGAAGAAATCGCCATCGCCTATTCCAAGGCCGCCTATCCCGATGCCGTGCAGGGGGATCAGGATCGCCACCCCGATGCCCCGGTGCCCGCCTTTTTCCGCTATGATACGGTTGCCGTCGAAAATGACTCGATTTCGGATTTTTACCTGACCTCTTTTCCCGGTGGGAACATGGGGGCCAATATCCATCGGTTTCCCACCATGGCCGAGGCGGTGGGCGCGGTGAACAGCGGAGAGGTCATGGCCGCGATGGGCCCAAGGGCGCAGTTGCAATTTTCGGCCGGTCCGGGGGTTGCGGTGCACAAACCACCGCTGGTGAATTTTGCCCTGTCCGCCTGGACGGTGGGTTTGGCCGTGCACACCAGTCACCGCGATCTGGCCTATGCGCTCGATGATGCCATCGCGGCGGCGCTGGCCGATGGTCGGATGGCGGCCATCTATCAAAGCCGTGGCCTTGTGTTCAGCCCCCCCGATCGGTGATCAGGCCCCGATCGTCTGCAACTCACCCCCGGGCGACACCAGCCAGACACGCCCAACGCCGGGCATCCGGTCTTTGGCCCGCGCGATTTGATCGGGGCGCAGAAAGCTCCACCCTGTCGACAGGGCATCGGCGACGGCGGCGCTGTCGGCCTCGACCGCCACGGTGGACCAGATCGGGGCATCGCCGTGGGGTGACAAAAGATGCGGATGGCCCCCAATCAGCGTGGCGCGGGCGCTGGAGACGGCCAGCGCCCTGTTTTTCAATCCGAAATGGCCCAGAATGCCCGCATCGGGATCAGACAAAGCCAACCGGAATGGCCCGCCAAGGGCCGCCATCTCGCCCACCTCGACCAACAGATCGCGATAGCCCCGGGCCTGCAAAAGCGCGCGCACGGCATCGGTGGCATAGCCTTGGGCAATGCCATTCAGGGTCAGGCTTTGGCCGGGGCTCAGGCGGATCAGACCCTCCGTCACCTCCAAGGGTCGCCAGCCCACCAAACCCCGCACCGCGCCCGGATCGCGCCCTTGGGCCAAGGCGGTCCATAATGGTTGCACGCTGGGGTCAAACCGCCCCCCGGTCGCGATATGCATCTGGGTGCACAGGGAAAGCACCCGCGCCATATGGGCCGTGGGCACCACCGCTTGGCCCGCATTCAGGCGCGACAGGTTCGATCCGGGGCGGTACAGGCTGAAATCCTGTTCGATCTCATCCAGCAAAGACCGGATGCGGGTCAAGGTGGCGCGGGCCCGTTCCGCATCGCCGCCAAGCGCGATGGTCACATCCGCGCCCAAGGCCACACCCGACCACAGGGTTTGCGCCCGGCCAAAACCGGGGCAAAGCGCCGCCGCCGTTGCGCCGATCATCAGCGATCTGCGGTTCATGTCCTGCCCCCTTTCAAACCCGGACGCCCTTTTCCCGCCAGAACCAGTGGCACGCATTGTTTGGGATCGTGATACAGCGTCACGCAATCAAGACACTGGAAACATTCGGAATAATTGACGCGGCCAGATTTTTCGATGGCACCATAGGCGCATTTGACGCGGCAAAGCTGACAGGGAGAGCCGCATTCCTTGCGCCGTTCGATCCAGTCGCGCCCCCGCACCATCCCCCCAAGCGCCATCAGCGCCCCCAAGGGGCAGACATAGCGGCAAAACCCCTTGAAGGTGACCATTCCCAAAACCAGCCACGCGACGGCATAGGCCACATAGGGCCAATCGCGCAGGAAATAGGTGGTGATCGCGGTCTTGAACGGCTCGACCTCGGCCACACGGTCAACCGAACCGGGGGCCAGAAACACGGTGGCGACCAGCCCGGCAAGCAGCACATATTTCACCCGCTTCAACCGCCGATCCCAAAGATCGGGCACGACCCATTGGCGCAGCCCCAAACGTCGCCCCAGATGATGGGCAAATTCCTGAAGCGCTCCAAAGGGGCACAGCCAGCCACAAAAAAGCCCCCGCCCCCACAGGAAAAATCCGACCGCGGCGATGGCCCAAATCATCAGGGAAAACGGGTCATACAAGAGATAGGCAAGGCTGCCGCCATCGATCACCGTGCGCATGACGGCCAAGGGCGTGACAATCGACAATTGCCCCTGCCCCCACCAACCGACAAAGCCGGTCATCCCCGCCAAAAGGATCAAGCGCAGCCTGCCAAACTGGGGATGCCGCGCCAGCCTTTGCATCCCGGGGCCAAGCGCAAACAGAAGTGCGGGCAGACAGACCGCCAAGACGATCAGATCGGCCTGACGGTGGCGCAATGCCTCGACCCACGCAGGCAAGGCCACGGGCCCAAGGCTCGGTCGGGCAAAGAACCGTTCGGGCGTTTGCGAAACCAGCGAGAAATGGGCCGAACCGACTTGGGGCTGAAACATCCCGTGTTCGCGCGTCGCCTGCACCAAAAGCGTCCAGTCGCGGGCCGGATCAAACCCCAAGCGGCGATCGGTGCGCAAGATCATCGCCACCCCCTCGGGGACCCCGGGCAAGGTGGAAAACAACAGATCGGCATCGCGCAGCGCCACGGGCAGACCATCCTGTTCGGCCCCCAGCCGGTCGGGTGCGGTGTTGCGCACGAAATCGGGGCTGACCAGACCATGGCGCCCCGTGTCGATCACCAACAGCGGTTCGTCATCAGGAGAGACACGGCTGAACCTGTCCAGATCGGCCACAGACGCGGGCGTCAGAACCGCCCGCGCAATCGACGGCGGGCCGATGTCGATCACCCACAGGTCCAGAAACACCCCGTCAGGGTCTGCTTGCGCAATCGGATCATCCTGCGCCCAAAGTGTTCCGGCAAAGGCCTGATCCAATTCGCCATTCGTGACCCGCAGATTGCGGGCGATGCCCTGATCCACCAGATCGGCCCAGCTTAGATCCTCGGTCACGGCAGGATCGGGCCGCGCCGGGGGGGGACTGTCGATCCCTTGCATCTTTTCCCGCGCCACCTGCAAGGTTGCGGCCAGAATGGATTCATGCGCGATGCGGACACTGGCCGTGGCCTTGGTGACCCCATCCAGATAAACCAGATCCGATCCGGCCCCCCCCTGACCATAGGGCGTGCCCACCACCATAGGCGTATTGATGGAGTGCCCGCGATATTGCTCCATGAATTTGCGAAAGGGCGCCTCGCCAAGGCCCGAAACAAAGATCGGCTCGTTATGATGGATCAGGCGCACGTCGATAAAACGGCCCTCCAGATCCAGCATCACCAGCATATTGATCGGCGCGCCCGAAAATCCGGGCAAAGGGGCCAGTTCCTGCGTTTCGAACACATATCCCGCCTCGGCCCCGCCCGAGTTCAGCAGGCTCCACACCCCGCGGTCATTCACGGGCGCGCCAAGCGCATAGGGGGCCTGAACGAAATCGGTCAATTGGTCGCGTGTCATCAGATCGGCCGCCAAGGGCAGCGGGATCAGACAGGCAAGCAAGACAACAAGGGCGCGAAGCATCATCATGCTGCGCAGATTTCCCCAGTTCCCCCCGGACGGGAATTGGACCAAGGTCGCAACGCGGCCCGCCGCAAACTGGTTTAGACTGGCCTTAAAGGACTGACGATGCGCCCCCCGCCCCAAAGATTTGCCCCCAGTTTGGACCGATCCCGCCCAACCCGCCTTGCCCGGATCGGGGGGATGGTCTGGGTGCCGGTTCTTTCGGTGCTTGGGTTTGTCGCGTTCTGGGCGGTCTTGGCCGCGATGATGTCCGACCCCAGAACCCTGCCCAGCCCTTGGGCGGTGGCGCAGGTCTTGGCCACAGAGGCGGTTTCGGGACGGTTGGGCCTGCATGTCTGGGCGACCTTGGTGCGGGTCAGCGTGGCCTTTGTGCTGGCCATGATCCTTGGTACCGCCCTTGGCATCACCTTGGGGCAAAGCCCAAGGTTGGATCGGTGGACGGCCCCGTGGGTCACCATTTTCCTCAACATCCCGGCGCTGGTGATCATCGTGCTGTGTTATCTGTGGATCGGGTTGAATGAGGTGGCGGCGATCACGGCGGTTACCCTGAACAAGGCGGCGATGGTTCTTGTCACGCTGCGCGAAGGAACCCGGGCCTTGGACCCACGGCTTGCCGAGATGGCGCGGGTCTACCGCGTGCCGCCGATGGCGCGCTTGCGCCACTGGATCTTGCCCCAACTGGCGCCCTATATCGCCTCGGCCGCGCGAAATGGGCTGTCGGTCATCTGGAAAATCGTGTTGGTGGTCGAATTTCTGGGCCGGTCCAACGGGGTTGGGTTTCAGATTCACCTGAAATTCCAACTCTTTGATATTGCGAGCGTCTTGGCCTATGCCATGGCATTTGTCCTGGCCATGCTGGTCATCGATCACGGACTCATTCAGCCCTT
>JALQUQ010000012.1 GCA_023263735.1 Paracoccaceae bacterium
GATCGAAAAGGGGATGGACGACAGCCGTTTTCGTCGCATCAGCGGTCATGGTGACCGCCAGCCCGCGACCGCCGACCCCGCAGCCCTGCGCAACAATCGGCTCGAGGTGATCTTGCTGCGCGAAGATCGCTAGGGGAAATCGTTCAACTTGATCCTATTAGGGGGGTGTTAAGCGACTTTGCTGCAGGGTGGGCCAACAATACGGCATCATTCTGTAGAAAGGCGGCTTTGATGACGATCTCTTCCTCGCTGAATGCGGGCGTTGCGGGCCTGAACGCGAATGCGACCCGGCTTGCCTCCATCTCTGACAATATCGCGAATTCGTCGACCTTTGGGTACAAGCGGGCCTCGACAGAATTTGAAAGCATGGTGATTTCAAATTCCCGCGGCGCGGGCACCTATTCGGCCGGGGGGGTGCGCGCCTCAACCTCCCGCTTGATTGAAGAGCGGGGGGCCCTTGTCGGCACCTCAAATGCGCTGGATCTGGCGGTTCGTGGGCGGGGCATGCTGCCGGTGATGCCGGCTTCGGGCATGAATTCGGAAACGGGCGCCATTCCGATGATGATGACCACCACCGGTGCCTTTCGAACAGATGCGGATGGGGTGTTGAAAACGGAATCCGGCCTGGTGCTGTTGGGGTGGCCCGCCAATGGGGATGGGATTATCCCGACATTTCCGCGCGATACAAACAGCGGGCTTCAGCCGGTGGTGATCAATGCCAACCAGACGGCCGGCGATCCGACCACGGTGATCTCGCTTGGCGTCAATCTTCCGGCCACAGAAACGGCCGCCGCCTCTTCGGGTGAGGCGTTGCCCGTTTCCGTCGAATATTTCGACAATCTTGGCACCTCTGCCACCCTCGACATCACCTTTACCCCGGATGTGCCGGCGACGGGGTCGTCCAACACCTGGACCATGCTGATCAAGGATTCGGCTTCGGGCGGGGCGGTTGTCGGGGAATATACGCTGACCTTTGATGATACGCGCGGGGCCGGGGGCACGTTGTCGTCGGTCACCACCGTTTCGGGCGGTGTTTATGACACGGTCAATGGCACCCTGGACATGACCGTTGCCGGCGGGCCGATCACGATGACCATCGGGCGTTTGGGCGATCCGAACGGGTTGACCCAATTGTCAGACACCTTTGCCCCGACCGCCATCACCAAGGATGGATCGCCCGTCGGCAATCTGACAGCGGTCGAGGTGGATGAAAACGGGTATATCATGGCAACCTATGACACCGGGTTCATCCGGCGTATCTATCAGATTCCATTGGTTGATGTTCCCAATGTGAACGGCCTGACCGCCCTGAACAACCAAACGTTTCAAGTCTCGCCCGACTCGGGGTCGTTTTTTCTGTGGGATGCGGGTGACGGGCCAACCGGAACCGTCGTCGGCTATGCGCGAGAGGGGTCGGCCACAGACGTTGCGGCTGAATTGACGGCCCTGATCACCACGCAGCGCGCCTATTCCTCGAATGCCAAGGTCATCCAGACGGTGGATGAAATGCTTCAAGAAACCACCAATATCAAACGATAAGGTCGTTTTGCCATGACAATCGGATCTGCGCTGGCCTCGGCCCTGTCGGGCCTTACGGTTTCGGCCCGTCTGGCCGAGATCGCTTCGAACAACATTGCAAATGCCTTGAACGACGGCTTTGCCAAAAAGCAGGCCGTGGTCACGGCCCGCATGTTGGGGGATCAGGGGGCCGGCGCGCGGGTGCAGGGCGTCACCCGATCGGTCGATGAATTGATCTTGGGCGATCTGCGTCTGGCGACGGCTGCACACCATTTTCACCAATCAGAAACCACTTTTCTCCAAGGGATCGACACCGTTTTCGGCACAGCAGAGGATGAGGGGGCGATCTCTAACCGGATCGCCGGGTTCGAGGCGGCCCTGACCCGCGCGCAATCGCGGCCCGATTCCGACCCGCGGCTACAGTCTGTGGTTGATGCCGCAAAATGGGTTGCCAGCGGTTTGAACGATGTTTCAAAGGAGATTCAAACTTCACGTCAGGCCGCGGAGACCCGGATTTCCGGACTGGTGAGCCAGTTGAACTCTGACCTCCAGCGGATTGGCGAGCTGAATGCCAAGATCACGCGCATTTCCACCTCGGGTCGTGACAGCTCTGCCATTGAAGATCAGCGTCAACAGGTGATCGACCGTTTGGCCAGCGTCGTCCCCTTGCGGGAGGAAAAGCGCCCAAATGGTGCGATTGCCCTGTTTTCTTCAGGGGGATTGGTGCTGCTGGATGGGCGCGCGGCCGAGTTTGGTTTCACTCCGAATGCGCATGTCATGCCCGATGAGACTATCGGTTCCGGGCTTTCGGCGCTGACATTCAACGGGCAAGAGATCACGCTGAATGCGCAGGGCGGGCGACTGGGCGTCGGCGAACTGACCGCGCAGTTCGATTTGCGCGACCGACTTGCCCCACAGGCGCAGGCGCACCTTGATGGACTGGCTCGGGATCTGGTTGAGCGGTTGCAGGATCCGGCCGTCGACCCCACGCTTGGTGGCGCTGCGGGGTTGTTCACCGATGCGGGAACCGCGTTTGCCGCCGCCAATGAAACCGGATTGTCGGGGCGTATCGCGGTCAATGCGGCCGTTTCGCCCGAAGCGGGGGGCGCATTGTGGCGGTTGCGGGCCGGGATCGGCGCCGCGTCACCCGGGGACCCGGGCGATGCAACGATCCTGCTGGCGATGGGGGCCAAGGTCGCTCGTTCCCTGTCACCGGCCTCGGCCGCACTTTCCGGGCAATCGGGTTCGGTTGCCGAACTGGCATCGGGCCTGTCAGCGGGATTCTCCGTGTCTCGTTTGGGGGCCGAACGCGCACAATCTTTTGCCGCCACCCGACATGAGACGTTGAAGGCGGAACATCTGGAAAATGGCGTCGATACCGATGAAGAAATGCAAACGCTGCTCTTGATCGAACAGGCCTATGCCGCGAATGCCCGCGTGATTCAGGCGGCCGATGCCATGATGCAATCGATTTTGGAGATCTGACCATGAGCTTGGTTTCTTTGGGCGATATGGCACAGACCTTCATGCTGCGCGGCCAGATCAACCGGTTGAAGGGCGAGGTGACGCGGACAACGGCAGAGTTGGCCTCTGGCCAAAAGCTGGATGTCGCGCAAAGCTTGAATGGCGACACGGCGCAATTGTCTTCCTACTTGCGCGCACAGGCTTTGATTCAAGGGTATCAGACCGCAGCCTCGGATCAGGCGCTTCAGGCCGAAGCCATGCAAAGCGCGGTGGAGACCGTGCTGGATTTGGGCGAGGGGCTTGTTTCCCCGATCATGACGGCCGCGCAGTCGCTTTCCACGCAAGTGTTCGACACAGTGGCGCGCGATGCCCAAAGCCGCCTGACGGCGGCCGTGGCGGCGCTGAATGTGTCAGTGGCCGGGCGCTATCCGATGGCCGGGGTCACTTCCGGTTCGCCGCCCTTGCCGAGTGGTGAGTTGTTCTTGGCAGAGCTGAAAACCGTCGTCGATGGGGCGTCAACACCCGAAGAGGTGGTCAGCCGATTGTCAGATTGGTTCAACGGTTCAACGGGTTACTCCTCTGCGGCCTATGCGGGCGGTGACGGCGCAAAGCCAGTGCAGATCAGCCGGACCGAGGTTGTTTCCCTTTCGGTCACGGCCAACGATCCCGAAATCCGGCGCGCGCTGCATGGGTTGGCCGTGGCGGCAATGCTGGATGCGCCGAACATTTCCCTGAACGCCGAACAGCGCCAAACCCTGGCCACGATGGCCTATGCCGAACTGGATGCGGGCAATGCGGCGGCGGTCAATCTGGGCGCACGGATCGGCACCATGCAACAACAGATCGACGTGGCCCAAAGTCGAAACGGGTCTGAGGCTTTGGTTTTTGAAAGCCGCATCGCGCGCGACATCGAGGCTGATCCCTTTACTCTCGCGACCGAGCTGGAGGCGGTGCAGACCAATCTTGAAATGGTCTATTCCATCACCGCGCGCCTGTCGCGCCTGCATTTGTCGGATTATCTGTGATGCGGCTATTTGCTCTGCTGATTGGGCTGATGCTTTTGCCCGCCATCACTTGGGCTGAGGATATCCGGCTTAAGGATCTGGTGGAATTTGATGGGGTGCGGGGGAACGATCTGGTTGGTTATGGTCTGGTCGTTGGGTTGAACGGCACCGGTGATGGCATTCGCAATGCGCCCTTTACCGAAGAAATCATGCAAAATCTGCTGGAGAGGTTGGGCGTAAACGTTTCGGGAGAGGCGTTTCGCCCCAAGAATGTGGCCGCGGTTCTGGTCACATCGGAATTGCCGGCCCTTGCCCGGGCTGGGGGAAAGATCGATGTGACGGTTTCGGCCATTGGCGATGCGAAAAGCCTTTTGGGCGGAACTTTGGTGATGACGCCGATGAACGGGGCCGATGGTCAGATTTATGCCGTGGCGCAGGGAACGATCATCGCTGGGGGCGTTTCAGCCGAAGGGCAAGCGGCCCGCGTGGTTCAGGGTGTGCCGACCGCCGGCGTGATCCCGTCCGGTGCGCGGGTCGAGCGGGAGGTCGAGTTTGATTTTACGACGCTGTCTTCGGTGCGCTTGGCCCTGCGCAATCCGGATTTCACCACCGCGGGGCGGATCGAACAGGTGTTGAACGCCGAATTCGGGCGCCGGGTTGCCACCATGCTGGATGCTGGAACCGTTGAACTCGACATTGCGGCAACGGGGATGCGGTCTGCGGCCCATGTGATTGGCCGGGCCGAAAATCTGAGCGTCGCGCCAGAGTCGCGGGCGCGGGTGGTGGTCGACCAACGGTCGGGTACGATTGTCATCGGTGAGGAGGTGCGGATCAGCCGTGTGGCCGTTGCCCAAGGGAATTTGACTCTGCGGGTCGAAGAGGCCCCGATGGTCGTGCAACCAAACCCCTTTGCCGAAGGCGAAACCATGGTGGTGCCGCGCACGCGGACCGGCATTGATCAGGCCCCGGGAACCGGTTTGGCCGAGGTGACGGGGGGCACGTCGCTTTCGGAATTGGTTGCGGGGCTCAACGCCCTTGGCGTGGCCCCGCATGACATGATCGACATCCTGAAAAGCATCAAGGCTGCCGGAGCCCTTCATGCCGAATTCGTCGTGAATTAACGCTTAACCCCAGGTCGGATGGAATCTGTTTGCGGGGGAAAGGGTAAAGATTTCGCAACCCGTCGCCGTCACGCCGATCGAATGTTCGAACTGCGCCGACAGCGATTTGTCGCGCGTGATCGCGGTCCAATCATCCGAGAGGGTTTTGGTCTCGGGACGACCCAGATTGACCATGGGTTCGATGGTAAAGAACATGCCTTCTTCCAAAACCGCCTCGGCCCCCGGGCGACCATAGTGCAGCACATTCGGGGGGGCATGAAAGACCCGCCCCAGCCCGTGACCGCAGAAATCACGAACGACGCTCATCCGCTGAGCCTCGACAAAAGATTGGATCGCAAACCCGATGTCGCCAAAGGTATTCCCCGGACGCACGGCCGCAATGCCCCGCATCAGCGCCTCATGCGTGACATCGATCAGGCGCATGGCAAAGGGTTTTGGCGTTCCGACGATATACATACGGCTGGTGTCACCATACCAACCGTCCACGATCACGGTGACATCGACGTTCAAAATATCGCCATCGACCAGCCGATCATTACCACGCGGGGTCTTTTCATGCTTGCTCGCCGGAATGGGCGAGCCGGGAATGCCATGGCACACCACATGATTGGCCGAAATGCACGACGCGTGCTGATACCCTTTGTAGCCGATGGTCGCCGAAATCACGCCGCGGCGTTCGATCTCTTCGCGGATGAAATCATCGATCTGGCCGGTTGTCGCCCCCACCTTGACGTGGCTGGCCACCATATCCAGGATTTCCGCCGCCACGCGCCCCGCCTGCCGCATGCCCGCAAAATCAGCATCTTCGTAGATGCGAATGCCATCTTTCGTGATCCGTGCGCGCGTGTCTTCCACCATGGGCTCCTTTCGGTTCCCGCCTACATAAGAAAATCTGGCGGAAAAGGCCAGCGGGTCCGAAGGCCCGGGCACCCTTTGCAGAGCGGGCCGAGCGCCCTATACCCAGTGCATGACGGCAAAAGGGGTGAGCGATGCCAAATCCGACCGCGGCGATGCTGGTAATCGGCGATGAAATTCTTTCCGGGCGGACCCGGGATTCGAACATGAACCATTTGGCGACGGTGCTCAGCCAGCGCGGCATCACATTGGCCGAGGCGCGGTTTGTGCCCGATCAGACCGAGGCGATCGTGACGGCGGTCAATGCGCTGCGTCTGGCCTATGACCATGTCTTCACCAGCGGCGGGATCGGCCCCACGCATGACGACATTACCGCCGATGCCATTGCCTTGGCCTTTGGGGTGCCGATCTCGCACCGGGCCGATGCGATGGCGCTGTTGCAGGCGCATTATGATCGGGCCGGGGTGGCGTTCAACGACGCCCGTCAGCGTATGGCGCGCATTCCGGATGGGGCGGCGCTGATCGACAATCCGGTCAGTATCGCGCCCGGCTTCAGCCTTGGGAATGTGCATGTGATGGCGGGGGTTCCCCGGATATTCGAGGCGATGCTGGCGGGCGTTCTGGCCGGGATCACGGGTGGCGCACCCTTGCTTTCGCAGTCTTTGCGCGTTGATCGGGGCGAGGGCGAGATTGCTGCATCGTTCAAAGCCTTGGCCGAAGAGTACCCCGAACTTTCGATGGGGTCTTATCCGTTTCAGCAAAATGGGGCCTTTGGGACCAATCTGGTGATCCGGGGGACCGATCCGGCGATGCTGGACGCGGCGATGATCAAGCTGCAAAGGTTGTTCGGATGACCCCAGAGTCCCTTCAGCACGCGATGGATGCGACATGGCCCGCGGCCCGATTGCACGAGGTGGGGCCTTGGCTGATCCGAGAGGGGCAGGGGGGCGGCAAGCGGGTTTCCGCGGCCAGTGCCCGTGCCGCGTGGCAGGATGGCGATATTGATCTGGCGGAAAAGGCGCAGATTGATCTTGGTCAAGAGCGGCTGTTCTTGATCCGCAAAGGGGATGAGGCGTTGGATCAGGCGCTGGACCGTCGGGGGTATCGCATCGTTGATCCCGTGATCGCCTATGCCATTCCCTGCGCTGATCTGGCCGAACCTGCGCCACCGGCGATGGCGGCCTTTCCGCATTGGCCGCCGCTGGCGATCTGCCGCGATATCTGGGCGGAACTGGGCATTTCGGCCGCCCGCATTCGGGTGATGGAGCGGGCGCAGGGCCCGAAATGCGCGATCTTGGCCAGAACGGGCGACCAGCCATCGGGCGTGGCCTTTGTGTCGGTGCAAGGTGATGTGGCCATGTTGCACGCATTGGAGGTGCGCGAGCCAATGCGTCGGCAGGGTTCCGCGCACAACATCCTGCGAAGGGCTGCCAATTGGGCACTAGAGAACGGGGCCAAGACTTTTTCCTTGGTGGTGACCGAGGCCAATGATCCTGCCCGCAAGCTCTATGCTTCCCTGAATATGCAAGTTGTGGGACAGTATCAGTACCGTCTGAAATGACGGAATGGTCATCCTCATAGGCCACGCAGAGGGCGGGGATATCGGCAGTGAAACAAAGTGCGTTCCTCATTTCGGCTGGGTTGGGGCTTCTTTACGGAGTCTGCACCGCCATGGCCGCAGCTTGGCCCATCGACGTGCCCTATGCGGTGCAACCCGTTGTCGTGACCTCTGAGGGAACGGCCAGTTTTGTTCTGCCGACGGGCCCGTTCGCGAATGGTGGAGTGCCGGGAATGCGACTGGAAGGGCTGCTGGAGCAGAGGGCTTGGCATGTGGAGGAGGATGGTCGCAGCACCCTTGATCTGCTGGCCCCTCTGCGCGCATCGCTTCAGGTGGCCGGGTTCAGTTTGATCTTTGAATGCGATGACGACGAATGCGGCGGGTTTGACTTTCGCTATGCGTTGCCGGTGATCCCAGAACCTGAAATGCACGTGAACCTTGGGGATTTCCGGTTCGTTTCGGCGATCCGCAAGGGGGAAGGGGTCACAATTCTGGTCAGCAAAAGTGCGGATGCCGGATTTGTGCAGATTTCGCATTTGTACGGCGCGGCGGGTGGAAAAACGCCTGGCCCCGAAACCGCCCCGCCCAAGGCCAAAGAGCCGCCCCTGATCACCAGTAGCCTGGCCGCGGCATTAGAGGCGGAGGGGCGTGCCGCGCTGGAAGATCTGGAATTCGCCTCAGGCTCCGCTGCGCTGAGCGATGGGGCCTATTCTTCTTTGCAGGAATTGGCGGAATGGCTGCGGGCCAACCCTGCGCGTCGCATTGCCCTTGTCGGGCATACGGATGCCGCGGGAAGTCTGGAGGCGAATACCAGCCTGTCAAAACGCCGGGCGGAATCGGTTGAACAGCGGTTGGTGTCTGATTTCAAGGTTTCATCGGCACAGATCGATGCGCTGGGGGTCGGCTATCTGTCGCCGCGCGCAACGAACCAAACCGAAGAGGGGCGGCGCAAAAACAGACGGGTCGAGGCGGTTGTCACCTCGACCCCATCATCGCAGTAGCGGTTGGCGTCACCAGGCCTCGGGGCCTTTGTCTGCCAATCGGCGGGCCAGAAAGTCGATAAAGGCGCGGACCTTGGGCTGGGTAAAGCGCCCCGGCGGATAGACCGCATAGATGCCCAGCGTTTCAATCGGCAAGCCCGGCAAGGCTTCTTCGACCTGACCGCGTTTCATGGCATCGGCATAAAGAAAGCTTGGCAAATAGGCGATGCCAAGGCCCGAGATCGCGGCATTCAGCAGGGATTGGCCGTCGTTCACCGTCAGCCAACCCGCCGTCCTGACCTGACGCCGTTCGCCGGATGGGGCCGTCACTTTCCAGACGTTGCCATTGGCCTGATTGGAATAATGCAGCAGTCGATGGTCGTTCAGATCGTCGATCTTCATCGGGCGCCCGAACTTCTGGAAATAGCTGGGCGAGGCGATCATCCGTTTGGTGGTTTCGGTCAGCTTGCGGGCGCGCAGACTGCTGTCTTCCAGTTCACCGACACGAATGGCCATGTCAAAGCCTTCGCTGATCAGCTCGACATATCGGTTGTTCAGCACCATGTTTACGGTGATGTCCGGATATTCCAGCAGGAAATCTCCAAGGATTGGTGACAGCAGGTTCACCCCGAAATCGGTGGCAACCGAAATGCGCAACAATCCAGAGGGCGCGCTTTGCATGCTGGTGACAAGGGCATCCGCCTCGCCCGCGTCGTTCAAGACGCGCCTTGCCCGATCATAATAGGCCAATCCGATTTCGGTCGGAGAGACGCGGCGGGTTGTGCGGTTCAAGAGCCGAGCCCCCAACCGGGCCTCTAACGCCGAGACGTGCTTCGAAACGGCAGATTTCGAAATGCCCATCTTTTTCGCAGCGTCGGTAAAGCCGCCTTGGTCAACGACCGTGGCAAAAGCTTCCATTTCTGTTAAGCGATCCATGTTTCCCCCGGCAGACACGAAAAGGGTTGATGCGCCAGTATTGATCGCGAAATTGGGCATGATCGGGGCGCAGGCTTGTTCGATCCGGGGAATTCCAACTGATCGTTGACGGGTCGGAAACACGTTTCAAAGGGGTTCGGGGCCCTTGGGCCGCTGCATTGTGACGGAAAGGTGGCAAGACCGTTTCGTTGTTTCCACAATTGGCGCCATTCTGGTCGGGCGTCTCTGGACTTTGCCAAGAGGTTGGAAAAGGATATCGCACATCGGCGGAACCGACGCGAATGGAAGACCCTCTTGAACAGATTTGGCAAGATTGGCTTGGCGCTGGTGCTGGCAACGGCGGGCGGTTTTTCTTTCTATGCCTTGGGGCTGCCGCTGCCGTGGATGCTGGGCGCACTGTTCTTTACGATGGTCGCTTCGGTGCGCGGGGTTCCGCTTGAGGCGCCGAACCGCATTCGCCCGGCGGTTATTGCGATCATTGGGGTGATGCTGGGGGCCCGGTTTACCCCGGATGTGATCACACAGGCCCTGGCGTGGTCGCAGGCGCTTGGCCTGTTGTTGGTGTATCTGGTGCTGACGGCGGCGACGGTGGTGCCGTTTTACCGTTTTGTCGGGGGCTTTGACTGGCCGACGGCCTATTTTTCGGGGATGCCGGGCGGGCTGACCGAAATGATCGAGATGGGAGAGGCGATCGGCGCCAAGGTGCCGCCGATCATTTTGGCGCATTCCCTGCGCATCGTCATGACCATCGCCATGATCGCCGTTTGGTTTCGGGTTATTCAGGGCGTCAGCGTTGGTGCGACCTCCTTCTCGACGCCCGGTGCGCTGGGGGTGTTGGACGCGGTGCTGTTGATCGGTGCGGCCATCTTGGGCAGTTTTCTGGGCACCCGGCTTAGGTTTCCAGCGCCGACCTTTCTGGGCCCCATGGCCATTTCAGCGCTTTTGCATCTGACCGAAGTCACCCAAAGCGCCCCTCCCGGCATGATGGTCAGTGCGGCACAGGTCATCTTGGGCTGCGTTTTGGGCTGTCGCTTTATCGGAATTCACCCGCGCGAATTGGCCTCGGCGGCGTGGCTCAGCTTTGCGGCGACGGGCATCACCATGATTTTGGCGGTGGCGACGGGAACGATCATTCAAAGGTGGACGGGCATCAATCTGGAACAGGCCATGTTGGCGCTGGCCCCCGGTGGTCTGACCGAAATGGGGCTCATTGCGCTGGCCATTCATGCCGATGTGGCCTTTGTGGCCTTGAACCACGTGGTGCGGATCATCGCGGTTCTGGTGTTGGCCCCGGTGACCTTTCGCCTGTTTCGGAAATGAAAGAGGCTCCCGAAGGAGCCTCGATCCCGATCACTTCGGCGCTTTGGCAAAACGCAGATAGGGCAGTTTGATGTCCAGATCGCCAAAGCGTTCCTTGGCCTGTTCATTGTTCAGCGACAGGGCCACGATCACGTCCTGACCGGGCTGCCAGTTTGCCGGGGTGGCCAGCGGAACGCCGTCGGTCTGGCGCACGGCATCCAGTGCCCGCAGGATTTCGGCAAAGTTGCGGCCAACCGACATGGGGTAAGACATGGTGAGGCGCACCTTTTTATCGGGGCCGACGATATAGACGGTGCGCACGGTTGCCGTATTGGCCGGGGTGCGCCCTTCGCTTGGCAGATAGTAATCGGCGGGCAGCATGTCATAGGCTTTGGCCACCGACAGGCTGGTATCGTCGATGATCGGGAATTCAGCCGCATTGCCGCCAAAGGCCTCGATGTCGCGCTTCCATTTCTGGTGATCTTCGACCGAGTCGACCGAAACCCCGATCACCTTGGTGTTGCGCTTTTTCCATTCATCGGCCAACTGGGCCACCGCGCCGAATTCGGTCGTGCAGACCGGGGTAAAGTCGCGGGGGTGGCTGAAAATGATCGCATAGCCATCGCCAACCCAATCGTGGAACTTGATGGTTCCTGCGGTCGATTCAGCGGTGAAATCCGGTGCGACATCGTTGATGCGAACAGACATTGGGCTCTCCTTTTGCCATTGGCGCAGATGTAGTCAATCGGCGCGGCTTTTGCATCCCCTTCTGATCATGGAACCCCGACTTTCCGCTGGGGTGGGGGCAAAACTGGGCCAAGGGCGTGAATTGACCATTTCTTGTCGCCCTTAGCTCTCACACTTTGGGCGGGCCTTTCGGTAGCCTGACCCCAAAGTTTGGAGGCGTGAATGAGCCAGCATCGTCATCTGTTGTCGCCCTTGTCCCTGCGCGGGCATACCTTGCGAAATCGCGTCGTGTTCGGGGCGCATACGGCCAACATGTCCAAGGATGGCCTGCCAGATGCGCAATATGCGGGGTATCTGCGGGAACGCGCCTTGGGTGGTGCGGCGATGATCGTGGCCGAGCCGGTGCCCGTTCATCGCACGGGCGTTTTGACCCGTGGGAATTTTCGGCATTCGACAGATGATATCATCCCCGCCTTTCGTTCGGTGACCGAGGGGGTCAAGGACGCGGGCGCCGTGATCGTGCAGCAGCTTTACCACATTGGCGCGCATGGCGATTCAGACCTGAGCTTTGCCCCCCATTGGTCGCCGTCTGGGCATGTCAGCTACCATGACAGCGACGGGTCGCACAAAATGACGGTGGCCGAGATCGAAGAGATGATCGCCGCCCATATCGCGGCCGCGATCCGGTGCCAGAAAGCCGGGTTTCAGGGCGTAGAGGTCTGGGCCGCCTATCATTCGCTGTTGGATCAGTTCTGGACCCCTTGGTCAAACGCCCGCGACGATGAATGGGGGGGATCGCTGGAAAACCGCACCCGGTTTTCGCGGCGCATCATCGAAGGCATTCGCCGGGCTTGCGGCGAAGACTTCATCATCGGATTGTCGGTTTCGACCTCGGACAGCCATGATGTCTTGTTGTCAACCGAGGCTTTGGCCGAAACTGTCGCCCTGCACGACGCAACCGGTCACATCGATTATGTGACCTGTGGGCATGGCGGCTATCTGGATTTTGAGCGGTTGATGCCGACGTTCCTGTTTGCCGAAAAGCTGACGGCCCCGGTAACCGAGGTGTTGAAAGGGGCCGTGAAGCATGCAGTGATCACCTCCGAGGCGCATGTGCGCACGCCCGAAAATGCAGAAAGCATCATCAGCAGCGGGCAGGCCGATCTGGTTTCAATCGTGCGCGGGCAGATTGCCGATCCGCATTTGGCCCGCAAGACGATCGAAGGGCGGCCAACAGATATCCGTGGCTGCATCAGTTGCAATCAGATGTGTTGGGGCCGCCGCAGCCGGGATTACTGGATTTCCTGCTTGATCAACCCCTCGGTCGGGCGCGAATGGGAATGGGGGGGCGACCGGTTCACCCCTGCTGAAACCCCAAAGACGGTGTTGGTTGTGGGGGCCGGGCCGGCCGGTTTGGAAGCGGCGCGCGTCGCTGCCGAACGGGGGCATCGTGTCGACATCGTCGAAGCTCTGCCACAGACCGGGGGGCAATTCCGGTTGGCAGCCGAGCAACCCCGCCGCGCGCAGATCTCCGATCTTTTGGATTGGTATGAGCGGCAGTTTGAAGCCTTGGGGGTGACCCTGCGGCTGAATACCTTCGTCGAGGAAGAGGACATCGCCGCCCATGCGGCCGAGGTTGTGGTATTGGCCACCGGGTCCTTGCCCGACCCCGAGGTGCGGCAAAGGTGGGCCCCGTCGTTGGGGCCATTGCCGGGGGGGGATCGTCCGGGTGTCTGGTCGGCCGAAGAGGCGATGCGGCGCGAGGCGCGGCTGGGCGATCACGTCATCGTTCTGGATGAGGGCGGCAACTGGCGGGGCGTTGGCACCGCTTGGACCTTGGCCGAGCGCGGGCACAAGGTGACGCTGGTCACCCCAGATGCCTATGTCGGCAAAGAGTTGACCCGGACATCGGCGGACGCCCCCGCGCGGGTGCGTCTGGCGCGTCTGGGCGTGACCTTTCTGACCGAGCATTGCTTGACGGCATGGCACGGCAATGGCGCAACGGTTCGCAGTTTCCTGACCGGCGAAGAGCAGACGCTGGCCGCCTCGGCTGTGGTCTATGCAACGACAAATCAGGCCTTTGATCCGTGGCCGGAAACCTTTGACGGCAAGGTCACGCATCGGATCGGGGATTGTGTGGCGCCCCGTCAGGCCCCCTATGCCTTTTACGAGGGTCGAAAGCTGGGCCGCGAACTCTGACGCGGCTCTTTGCGTCATTCGGCCGATAAGGGGCGCGGCGCTTTGATATGGCCGCGCCAGAAAACCACTTGGCGACGGGCGGTGAAAGGGGCAAGATCACCCCAATCGCCCGCATTCTGTTGCGCCAAGAGACCGACTTTTCAGATGTTTTTTCGTGATAATAGGATGTAATGGGTGTTTACATTTACTAAGTAACGAATGCCTCTAGGTCAACGGGGGAAAAGATGGCCAATTTTGAGACGCAAATTTCTGAAAGCCAAAAGCAGGTTGCCGAGGCGCAATCCAAGATCAGGGAGGTGACCAGCCGCATCGAGGCTGCGCGCCAACAATTGGATGCCGGGGAAGCCGCCATCGACATTGAAAACGCGACCCTGCAAGACGTTCACAAACACACGGATCTGATGAATGCCAACATCGCCGAATTGATCATGGGGCTTGATGATGTCACGGCGGCCTTCTCCAAGGATTTTGACGAGATGCGCACCAAGACAGGCTGGGAAAGCTTTGTCGGCGTGTTCAGCAACGCCAAATCCGAAAGCATGCGACAAGAACGTCTGCGCACCGCCAGCATTGATGATAAATTGCAGGATCTGATTTCGAAATCGGATGTCATCGTCAAACTTCTGCAAGGTCAGCTTGATATGCTGAACACGCAGAAAACCTCGGTCGAGGCGAATTTGACCGGTACGCTGACCGAGCGAGAGGTCACTGTTTCCGCGCTTGAGGCGGTACGGGCCGAAATCGCGACGATGGACCCCAAAATCATCGAGCTGGAAAACAAGATCAGCGTTGAAATGGACGCAGCCACCCGGACGCGGCTGGAAACCGAATTGGCCGCGCTGAATTCGCGCTACAATGAATTGTTGCAGGACGAGCAGGTCAAGGTCGCAAAGTCGCAAACGCTGGAACGCTATATCGAAAAGGGCAAGACGTGGATGGACAGCCTGCAAAATCAGGCGGCCACGCAACTGGTGTTGATCAACAAACTGCAGACAGACACCAAACAGCGGGTTGTGTTGTATGATGCGCTGACCGCCAGCCTCAAGACAGCCCAGCAACAGGATGTGGCGCACCGGATCAACGAAATCGGGGTCAAGACCGACCAAGAGGCGCAGGCCGCCATGGCCGCCATTGGCGCCGCGACCAATGACAAGATGGCCGATATGCTGGAAGCCCATGAAGACCACATGGTTTTTGCCCGCAAAATCCTTGAGCAAAAGGCCAAGGCCGATGAACGCTTTAACCGTCGGTTCGCGGCGATCGTCGATAAGCACGACAAGAACGCCTATGGAGAGTGACCAGTCTGCGGGGTGATACGGCGATGACCTTTGCCGCACAGCGCCGACTTGCCGCAGCGATAGGCCTGACCGCAAGCGCACTTGTCGGGCTCTTGGCTCTGCTTGCGGCAGGTCTGGCGCCAGAAAAGGGGTCGAACGTCGACTCCCTTTTTGCGGTGATGCTGCTGACCCTTTTGGGGGTGGCCGCGCTGGCGCTGGCCTTCGGGGTGGTGATGCGCTCGCTTCAGCGCTGGTTCTGGTTTGCCGGAAAGATCGGGGAAAGCCCGCTTTTCCGCCGCCGCATCCTTACCGGCTGGGCCAGCGGCTTTTGGCGCTGGTGGCTGCATATTGACGAAAACGGGGATGACCTTGACCGTAGATGACACGCTGACCAAGGACCACGCGCAACTTTTTGATACGCTGATCGCGCGCCGGTACTTTGAAAAATTCGATGTGATCACAGGGCATCTTGTCCGGGTTGCCGGTGAGCTTGAGACCGAGGGGGCCCTGACCCGGACCGAGACCCGGATCTTGGGACGCTATGCCGCCAGTCTGGCGGCAACCTTCCGCGCGCTTTCGCTGAAATATCTGATGACCGGGCGAACGGAAACAGCCCCGCCCATGACCTTTGACCGGCATGAAAGCGGGTTTCCTGTGGCGCAGGAATTGATGCTGATGGCCGTCGATGCCGCGCAGGCCGGCAAGCATTTGGCGGGTGCCGCCTCGGTCGAAGAGTTGAAGGATCGGATGGTGCGCCAGATCGTGCGGGATCTGACCATTCCCACCCAGCTGCAGTTCGCCCTGTCGCAACGGATGTATTATGAGGCCTTGGTTCAGGGTGGCCTGTTCTGGGCGCGCAATGATCCCGATATCCAATGGGTCGAGGATGTGGGAGATCGGCGGCGGTATCTGGTGCATTGGGCGGTTTATGACACCCAGATCAATCTGCCCGTGATCTATTTGCTGAATGTCGAAGATTCTGGCCGCAAAGCCCTGCCGCAAGACGATCGCCGTTGGCCGCAAGCGCAGCAGCATCTGATGGCGCAAAGTCTTGATGGGCTAAAGCTTTTGACCATTGCCCAAGGCTTCGACAAGGATTTCGAGAATTTGCACCCGAAACGGCTGCGGCGCATCCACATCGGGCCGATGTATTCCAACAGCTTTACCCTGCAATCCGGCCCGATTTCCGAAGTGCTGGAAAAAGCCGTCGCCCCCGAAGGACAGGATTGGGCTTTGGTCTGGACGGTCGAGGATCTGCAATCCGAACGGGCCGAGCAAGTCAAGGATGGCTGGTTCAGCACGGTCGAACGCCAGATTTTTGCCCTTGACCCCTTTGCGGGGCGGGGGGCCGATACCGGGGCCACGCATATGGAGCGGATGGTTGTGCTGCCCGAACGTCCGTTTCAGGTGTTGGCCGAATTGAACCCGCCGGGGTTTCGCAACGTGCGCAAATTCGTGGTGGGCGCCGGGGGGCGCATCATATCGACCCGCTAGCGATCAGGCCTGTTCAAGTGATTTGAGGACGAGGGAATTATGACCACGCGCGACACGATGGAACTGAAAGAAGAGGCGATCCGCAGTCAATACGAGGCTGCGTTGAACCTTATGACCGGGTTTGATCATGCGCCAAGATTGGGAAAGGCGGTCGAGATTGCGCCGACAGAGCGGAGCAGCGGAATCGGCACGCGCCCCCGGTTTCGATCAACGACCCCCGGGCTTGTCACGCGACCAACAACCCGCCCCGGAGGGGTGCGTCTGATTGACCGGATCGAGGGGCAGAGCGATGGTCTGTTGTCGCCGGTGCAATCCGCCGTTCTGAATGCGCTGCGGCGGGGGCTGGCGATCTCTCTCGCCATGGCCGAGTCTTGTGCGGCGCTGTCGCCCTTGGGCGAATTGAAGAAGGCCAATCTGGAGGGCCGTCTGCCCGAGACCAAAAGGTCGGAGTTTTCGGAATTGCTGGCGGCCGAGGCACTGGTGGCCCTGCACAGCTTTGCCAATGCGACGGCGTTTCTTTTGGCCCCCCATCTGGGAAGCACAACGGTTGAGCTTGGCGAGGTTGACGAGGTCTTGACCGACAACACGCCCTTGGCTTTGCAGGGGGTGTTGTGGGAGCTGGATCAAGACATCGCACAGCATGCGACCGATGAGCCGCGTTTGACGGCAACCGTGGCGGCCTTTTGCGAAGTGCTGATGGAAAAGGTGGCCTTGCGCGCCCAAACCGCGCCCCGCACCGACGCATTCACCCAGAACTCGTGGAAGGTCGAGGCGGATGGCCTGACGCTTTCCGGCTTCAAACCGGCACGCGTGGCCAAGGGTGGCCAAATCACCATGCAGTTCAAGAAACCGCATGAGGTGGTGGGCAACCACATCGCCAAATATCAGTCGATGAAACTGGCCAAGATGCTGATGGCCTATGACTTTGACCGCAAGCTGAACCCCTTTGCCGAATTGGGCGGGTTCATCTTTACCTTCATGGGCGATGGCAAACCGGGCACTGGGAAAACCACGCTGATCCAGATGATGGCGGGGCTGTTGAACGATTATTGTCAGGTCGCGGGTTATCCCTTCCGCTATCAGAACTTTTCGATCGATCAGATCGACAGCTATCAGGGCAAATCCGGCCAGAATGCCAAGGCCTTTATCGACACTGTCATCGATCCGACCGTGATCGGCTTGGTCTGCCTGAATCGCTGATAGATCGAAACGCCCGCCATCCCGATTCCGGTCAGCCCCAGCGCCCACGCCGCCACGCTGCTGTCGTCCATCGCCGCGATGAGGCTGCCCACCGCAGTGAGCGAG
>JALQUQ010000130.1 GCA_023263735.1 Paracoccaceae bacterium
GATGTTGCGGTGGTTGTGGCCTATGGCCTGATCCTTCCGCAGGCCGTGCTGGATGCGCCGCGTCTGGGCTGCCTGAACATTCACGCCAGCCTTTTGCCCCGGTGGCGCGGGGCTGCGCCGATCCACCGCGCGATCATGGCGGGCGATGCTGAAACCGGCGTTTGCATCATGCAGATGGAGGCGGGGCTCGATACTGGCCCGGTTCTTTTGCGCGACTCATTGGCGATTGGCGAAACCGAAACCACAGCCGAATTGCACGACCGCCTGTGCGCGATGGGCGCGCGGCTGATCGTTCAGGCGCTGGAGGATCTGCCGCATCTGACGGCTGTCCCACAGCCGGACGAGGGCGTCACCTATGCCGCCAAGATCGACAAGGCCGAGGCGCGGGTGGATTTCACCCAACCCGCCGAACAGGTCAGCCGCCTGATCCGCGGTCTGTCGCCGTTTCCCGGGGCCTGGGTCGATGTCGCGGGCGAACGTGTCAAACTGCTTGGTGCGCGGCTGGCTGATGGGGCCGGTCACCCGGGGCAGGTGCTTTCGGGCTTTACCATCGCTTGCGGTACGGGTGCGGTTGAAATCACCACGGCCCAACGCGAAGGCAAACGCCCCTTGCCGGTTGCGCAGGTGTTGCAGGGGCTGAAACTTCCGGCATTCCTGACCTAAGCGGCGGTTGCTGGACGTTCTTGTCCTTCCCATATGTGTTCATGACGCTACGGCGTCTGAAGGATGCAGAGAAGGGGGACGACATGCCGATTTTCACTCTGATCATCATCGGGGCGGCGGCCGGATTTCTGGCAACGCGACTGATGCGGCTCAACACGGACGTTCCCACCACCGTCGGCATTGGCGTTCTGGGCGCGCTGCTGGGTGGCATGGTCTTGCGATTTCTGGTGATGATCACGGGCTGGATGGCCGGGTTCGTTGGGGCCATCCTTGGCGCTATGCTGCTGATCTGGCTGTGGAAAACCTATATTTCGCGCTAGCGCTTGGGGGGGAAGTTGCGCGGTGGTCGCGGTTTGTAAACCGGCAGCTTCCAGCCAAGTGCCACGCTTCCCGCCCGTAAGACAAAGGTGACCAAGGCACAGGCGACCAGCCCCCAACTGGTGCCAAGCCCAAGATTTGGAACGACAATTCCAGCAATTGATCCGGAAAATGCGCAGGAGACGTAAAGTTCCCCCTGTCGCAGTACCATGGGCACTTCGTTGCAGACCACATCCCGCATCAGCCCTCCCATGCAGCCGGTGATCATGCCCATCACGACAACCACAGGCCAATCCACGCCCGCGGCCCCCGCCGCGGCCACGCCCGCCGGAACGGCCACGGCCAGCGCAAGCGCATCCAGCCACTGGATCGCGCGAAACCGGTCTTCCAACAGATGCGCGGTGAAAAACACCAAGATCGCCGCGACAGCCGCAATCGCCAACGCGAGGGAGTTGGTCATCCAAAAGATTTGCCGGTCCAGCAACAGATCGCGCAGCGTACCGCCCCCTGTGGCGGTCAGGCAGGCGATAAAGATGAACCCTACGACATCCAGTTGGGCCCGGCTGGCCACCAAGGCGCCGGTCAATGCAAAAACCGCGACCGAGGCATAATCAAGCGCGGGGAGGATTGCGCGCAGGGCCTCAAGTGCCATCATGGTTTTGACTCGGCTTTCTGGGGCTTGAACGGGGCCATTCCCGCGCGAGCCAAGGCATCGGCGCGCTCGTTCTCTTCGTGCCCGGCATGGCCCTTGATCCACCGCCATTCGACCTGATGCCGGGCCTGTGCTTGGTCAAGCCTTTGCCACAGTTCGACATTCTTGACGGGCTTTTTGTCGGCCGTTTTCCACCCATTGCGTTTCCAGCCGAAAATCCAGCCCGTGACGCCGTTTTTCACATAGGCGCTATCGGTGACGACGATGATGGAACTGGGCCGGGTCAGGGATTCCAGCGCCGAAATTGCGGCCATCAACTCCATCCGGTTGTTGGTGGTGTCGGGTTCTCCGCCGGAAAGTTCGCGCTCTTTCAAAACTTTGTCGCCATCCCGCGCGATCAACAGGGCGCCCCATCCCCCGGGCCCGGGGTTTCCGGAACAGGCTCCGTCGGTATAGGCGTAAAGCTCGGGCATCGGGGTCTCCTTTGGATGGGTCGGTTAGAAAGCCCGCACGCCAAGGTCAACCCCAAGCTGCCCGAGATCGCGGTCAGTTCAAAGAACGATCAACACGGAAAGGCAAATCAGGACAACGACCGTCAGCCCTGCACGAAGGCCCAGCCACCAATCCGGCGCGGCGCCCTTTTTCCAGAAATGCCAATCCAACAGCAGCAGCCCCGCAAAGCCCGCCGCCAGATTGATGGCCGATGCGCCCGCATCCTGACCATTGACCATGAAAAAGGCCCAGAGCGCGGGGATCACCGAAAAGACGTAATCCATCGGCGACGACCCTTCGGTCGCGCGGCTGGCAAAGCCCCATAACACCCCGGACATAAAGGCCAAAATGATCGTGCCATAGGTCAGGGAGACATAGGCCCCGACATACATTGGCGTGACAAATCCCATCGCCCAACCCGACAGGGTTGGGGAAAGGGCGGTCAAGGCGCCCCAGACAAAGGGCAAGAGCCCGGCAAGACCCAGATACAGGGCGGGCTTTGGAATAGGCTCCAAAATAGTCACTCCTTTAGAATGCCATGACTGGGAAAAGGGGGCAGGGGCGGTCGAGATGGCACCGCGCCAACCGATATGACACGGGGTCAGGCGGTTTCGCGCAGGATGCGGGGCACCTTGAACTCGACATTTTCCACGGCGGTTTCTACTCGTTCCAAGCTCACCTCAAACCGTGCGGCAAAGGCGTCCAACACCTCGTTCACCAAAACCTCGGGGGCCGAAGCGCCCGCCGTGATGCCAACGGCCTGCACGCCCTCCAACGCACGCCAATCGATGTCGGTGGCGCGTTGGATCAATTGGGCATAACCGCATCCGGCGGCCCGGCCCACTTCGACCAGACGTTTGGAATTTGACGAATTCGGCGCGCCGATCACCAAAAGGGCGTCGATCCGGGGGGCCATCGCCTTGACCGCAGCCTGCCGGTTGGTGGTCGCATAGCAAATGTCGTCATGCGCCGGTGCCTGAATGGCGGGAAACCGCGCCGTCAGGGCAGCCGCGATATCGGCCGTGTCATCAACCGACAACGTGGTTTGGGTGATAAAGGCAAGCTTTGCCGGATCGCGCACTGTCAACTTGGCCACATCTGCAACGGTTTCCACCAGCAAAACCTCGCCTTTGGGCAATTGCCCCATGGTGCCGATGGTTTCGGGGTGGCCGTCATGTCCGATCATGATGATCTGAAGACCGTTTTCATAATGTCGGCTTGCCTCGTTATGCACCTTGGTGACCAAGGGGCAGGTGGCATCGACAGCGATCATCTTGCGCTGTTCGGCGGCGGCGGGCACTGCCTTGGGCACGCCATGGGCCGAAAAGACCACGGGCCGATCATCGGGGCATTCGTCCAGTTCTTCAACGAAAACGGCGCCTTGGGCCTTTAGACTGTCGACCACGAATTTGTTGTGGACAATTTCGTGACGCACATAGACCGGTGCCCCCCATTTGACCAAAGCCATTTCCACGATCTTGATCGCGCGGTCGACTCCGGCGCAGAACCCACGGGGGGCTGCAAGCAAAATGTTGACCTTGGGGTGCGCGTTCATGGCAAATCTCCGGCTGATCCGACGCGAGCTATACGATTTTATCGGTTCTGGCAAAAGAACCCCCCGACACGATTTCCGGTAACCCTGTGACCATGGCGGGTCATCCTGCCAGCGAAAAAAGATCCAGCGCCTGATCGGTGGCAAGCGCCACCACAATATAGCGCCCGGTTTTCGCGATGGCGACCACGGGCAGAAATTTCCACAGGGACAACCGCAGCGCCCCCGACACCGCAACCAGAAGATCGCCGCCTGGGGCCCAGCTTAAAAGGAGGCAGATCGGACCCCACCGACCGAACACCCGCTCGGCCTTGGTCAGGGTTTCGGGTTTGATGTGCAGCCAGCGTTCGGCAAAGCGGCCCGACACCCCGCGTCCCGCGTAATAAGTGACGACAGACCCCAGCGTGTTGGCCAAACTTGCCACCACGATCAACTGCCAGATCGGTGTTTGCCCGGCCGTTTGCAGGCCAATGAAAACCACCTCGGATTGAAAGGGAATGGGGGTTGCTGCAAGAAAGGCTGCGATGAAAAGCGCGCTTAGGGAAAGTTCGGTCAAGCGGTCATCATCCACGACACATAGGGGCATTCCCGAAACCGGGCGTCACCCTGAAAAACAGCAGGATCATGGGCCAGCAGGCAAACCCGCTGGCCCATGAGAGACGTTACGACGCGGTGACCGCCACTTGGGCCATGTCATCGGGCCGGGTTTCGCGCGGCGGGCGACCGATCACATCGCGCAATTCATCCAGTTCGATGAAGTTGTCGGCCTGACGGCGCAGTTCGTCGGCAATCATCGGCGGCTGGCTGCGGATGGTCGACACCACCGAAACGCGCACGCCTTGACGTTGCAGGCTTTCGACCAGCGGGCGGAAATCGCCGTCACCGGAAAACAGAACGATGTGATCCACGCGCGGCGCAAGTTCCATGGCATCGACGGTCAATTCGATATCCATGTTCCCCTTGACCTTACGACGCCCTTGGCTGTCGGTGTATTCCTTGGCCGGTTTGGTCACCATGGTGAAGCCGTTGTAATGCAGCCAATCGACCAGCGGGCGGATCGGCGAATACTCGTCATTTTCAAGCAAAGCAGTGTAATAGAACGCACGAAGAAGCTTTCCACGACGCATGAATTCTTGTCGGAGAAGCTTGTAGTCAATATCGAACCCCAGCGATTTTGCCGCTGCGTAAAGGTTCGAGCCGTCGATAAATAGCGCAAGACGCTCGTCTTTGTAAAACATTCAAAAGTTCCCCTAAGCCTGTAACTGCGAATGCTGTGGTGAGTGGTGAAATGGATTGAGCAACGCGCAGATTACGCTAAACGGATAGCAGCAGCGGTGCCAAATATTCAAGATAACCTATACTCATGATATCACGGAACATGGGCGCGTCTCATCAAGTTTTGATTGCAATCGGGGGAAACCAGCCTTTTGGCGGTAAACCGCCAGAGTTTTTGGTTCAGACGGCGGTTTCGCGCCTGCGGGAGGCGGGCTTTGTCGTCGAGGCGGTCAGCAAGACCTATCGCACCCCCTGCTTTCCCAAAGGGGCGGGTCCCGACTATGTGAACGGGGCGGTGCGATTGACGGTTGCGGCGGAGGTTTCTGCGCAGGATGTCCTATCGGTCTTGCACCAGATCGAGGCGGACAACGGCCGGGAACGGATCAAACGCTGGGGCGCACGGACGCTGGATCTGGATCTGGTGGCCTATGACGATCTGATCTTGCCCGATGCGGCGACTTTTCACCATTGGCTTGATCTGCCGATGGAGGAACAGCTGCGCATCGCGCCGGAGGAGTTGATCCTGCCCCATCCCCGCATACAGGATCGGGCCTTTGTTCTGGTGCCGCTGGCCGATGTCGCGCCCGATTGGCACCACCCTGTGCTGGGCCAAACGGTCCGGTCTCTGCTGGCCGCACTTTCGGACCAAGATCGCGCAGAAGTGCGCGAATTGACTTAGCTTGGGCCAGATCGCGCAGAAGTGCGCGAATTTACTTAGCTTGGGGTTGTCAAGACTTTTCATCGCGCGTAAAGAGGCGGTTCCCAAACCCCGCAGACTATTTGGAGTCGCTCATGGCCCGCGTCACGGTAGAAGATTGCGTTGATAAAGTTCCGAACCGGTTCGAACTGGTTATGCTTGCTGCTCATCGCGCGCGTGAGATTGCTTCGGGCTCGTCGCTGACGATTGATCGCGACAACGACAAGAACCCGGTCGTTGCCCTGCGCGAGATCGCGGACGAAACCCAGTTGGCCGAAGTTCTGCGGGAACGTATGATCGAAAGCTATCAGACCCAGATCGAGGTTGATGAACCCGAAGAGGATCAGATGGCCCTGCTGATGTCGGGTGAGATTGATCGCCCGATGCAGGACGACATGTCGGAAGAGAAACTCCTGCGTGCTTTGATGGAAGCACAGGGCGAACTGTAAGGGGCGACCCCCGCTGGGGTGATCATGATCGACGTAGAAGACCTGATCGCCCTTGTTCGCAATTATAACCCCAAGACAAATGCAGACCTGATCCGCCGGGCCTATTCCTATGGGATGGTCATGCATGAAGGGCAGTTCCGCAAATCGGGCGAGCCCTATTTCACGCATCCGGTGGCGGTGGCCGCGATCTTGACCGAACAGCGGCTGGATGATGCGTCGATCATCACCGCCCTGTTGCATGACACGATCGAAGACACCCGGTCGACCTATACCGATATTGCCGAACGGTTCGGGTCCGAGGTGGCCGAGTTGGTCGATGGCGTGACCAAGCTGACCAATCTGCAATTGTCGAACACCGGCAGCCAGCAAGCCGAAAACTTTCGCAAGCTGTTCATGGCCATGTCCAAGGACCTGCGGGTCATTCTGGTCAAACTGGCCGACCGTCTGCACAACATGCGCACCATCCGCCATATGCGCGCCGAAAAGCAGCTGCAAAAATCGCGCGAGACAATGGATATTTACGCGCCGCTTGCAGGCCGTATGGGGATGCAATGGATGCGCGAGGAGTTGGAAGACCTTGCCTTTCGCGTGGTCAATCCCGAAGCCCGCAATTCGATCATGCGCCGCTTTTTGACCCTGCAGAAAGAATCGGGCGATGTGATCCCAAAGATTACCGACGATATCGAAGCCGTTTTGGCCAAGCATGGCATTTCTGGCGATGTCTATGGCCGTGCCAAAAAGCCCTTTTCGATTTGGCGCAAAATGCAGGAAAAAGACCTCGCGTTTTCGCGTTTGTCTGACATTTACGGGTTTCGCGTCATCGTTGAGACAGAGGATGAATGCTATCGCGTTTTAGGGGCGATGCATCAAAGATGGCGTTCGGTTCCGGGAAGATTCAAGGATTACATCAGCCAGCCCAAGTCGAACGGCTATCGTTCGATCCATACCTCTGTTTCAGGGCGAGATGGCAAGCGTGTTGAAATCCAAATCCGCACGCGCCAGATGCACGAAGTTGCTGAATCTGGTGTCGCGGCGCATTGGTCCTATCGAGACGGGGTGCGCGCGGCGAACCCGTTTGCGGTTGATCCTGCAAAATGGTTGTCCACGCTGACAGAACGCTTTGAGATGGCCGAGGATCATGATGAATTCCTCGAACACGTGAAGTTGGAAATGTATTCCGACCAAGTGTTCTGCTTCACGCCTAAAGGGGATGTTGTGAAGTTGCCGCGTGGGGC
>JALQUQ010000131.1:0-240 GCA_023263735.1 Paracoccaceae bacterium
GTGTACGCAGGGTGACCGGCGATTTTTACCCGGTCAGGACCCCAGACCCGCTTCGGCGGCGATTTCGGCGCGGCTCTTGCGCGCGCGCTCGGTCGCCGATTTCAACTGACCGCAGGCCGCCATGATATCCTCGCCCCGGGGGGTGCGGATGGGGCTGGCGTAACCGGCTTTGTAGATGATGTCGGCAAAAGCCTCGATCCGTTCCCAATCGCTGCGCTGATACGGGGCGCCCGGCCATTC